>CAVLAV010000145.1:0-5222 GCA_963660735.1 bacterium | reverse complement strand
AAAAAATGTGCATCTATTATTCAGATAGATGCACATTTCTTTGCTATATTATAGCGATTATTATATAAAAAGTCAATCCATATCGGTATTTTATGTGATTTATTTCAATTTTTAATGTACTTTATCGCCAAAACCGCCTTTATATGTACACCTATCTGAATATTTAATGCACAAAAAGTATTAGCAATGTACATCTAAACGGCGGGGAGAAATATGTTCGACATCATAAACAACACGAGTAAACTTTTGGGCGACGACTTAAAAAAAGAACTTAAAGACGGGAGCAGTGTAAGAATTGCGGCGTCTTGTTTTTCTATTTACGCATATGCCGCGTTAAAAGAAGAATTAGAAAAAATTGACGAGTTGAAATTTCTGTTTACGACTCCGACTTTTGTCGAATCGCAAATCAGCGATAACGTAAAAAAAGAAAAACGCGAGTTTTATATTCCTAAGGGCTTGTGCGGAACAGAATTCGAGATAAGACTCAAAAATCAGATGACTCAGCGAGCCATTGCCCGCGAATGCGCCGAGTGGATGCGCAATAAAGTCAGATTGAAAACTTTGAAAGAGCCTATTGCGACGCAAAGTATGATGAACGTCGAGAGGACGGATAATTGCGTGCATTACACCCCTGTCAACGGATTTACCACGACCGACCTCGGATACGAACAAAGCAAAAGCAACCTGGTCGGAATAATGAAGTCTGACGACGCCGCACAAAGCAAGTTTTTTATAAACGAATTCGATAATTTGTGGAATAATTCCGATAGTCTGAAAGACGTAACCGACTATGTTGTCGATTATATTTCGAGTTGTTATAAAGAAAACGCCCCCGAGTTTATATATTTTATCATTCTCTATAACATTTTCAAAGAGTTTTTGCAGGATCTCGACGAAGATCATATGCCGAACGAGGCAACGGGATTCAAGAACAGTCTTATATGGAATAAACTTTACAACTTTCAGAAAGACGGCGTTATAGGCATCATAAACAAACTCGAAAGATATAACGGCTGCATTCTTGCCGACAGCGTTGGTTTAGGTAAAACGTTTACCGCACTTGCCGTTATGCAGTATTATTCGCTGCGCAATAAATCCATACTTGTGTTATGCCCTAAACGATTGGAACAAAACTGGACTCAATATCAGGGCAATAAAACGACAAATATTTTTTATAAAGACCGTATCCGTTTCGACGTGCTTTTTCATACGGATTTGGGCAGAACGTCGGGCAAAAGCGGCGGTATGGATCTGGCGACTATAAACTGGGGTAATTACGACCTTGTGGTTATAGACGAAAGCCATAACTTCCGCAACAATAACGCGGTTCATAAAGATAAAGACACCCGTTACGATTTTTTAATGAAACGTATTATGCAGGACGGCGTAAAAACGAAAGTTCTCATGCTGTCGGCAACGCCCGTCAACAACAGATATAACGACTTAAAAAATCAACTTGCCCTTGCTTATTGCGGCGATTTCGATAAAATGAACGAATCGCTCGGCACCGAAAAAGACGTACAGTCGGTTTTCAGAAACGCGCAAAAAGTTTTCAACGCGTGGAGCAAACTACCTATCGGACAAAGACATGCCAAAGATTTAATGGAAAAACTCGACATAGACTTTTCTATAATTCTTGACAGCGTAACGATTGCCCGCAGCCGTAAGCATATACAAAAATACTACGATGTTCACGATATAGGTAAATTCCCGGGCAGACTTCCGACTAAATCTTTTTATCCGAATTTAACCGACGACGAATCGGTTATGAAGTATAAAGAAATTTACGATGCGTTAATCAAGGTTTCTATGTCGGTGTATGCTCCGCTTGCGAAGTTGCTATCGTCAAGAGAAAGCAAGTATAAGGAAAAATACGAAATAGATTTCAGTTCGGAAGACCGAAACGCCAACGCCTTAGGGCAAGGCTTGACAAGGCAGTTAAACCGTGAAAACGGAATCAGAAAACTTATGGCTATAAGTCTGATGAAAAGACTTGAAAGCAGCGTTCACTCTTTTCGTTTAACGCTTGAAAAATTACTCGATATAAACAAAAAGACGCTCGCAAAGATAGACGCGTTTAACGCAGGCGATAAAAACGTCGGCATAGATAAAGAATTAAATTCTTACGTCGCCGAAGATTTAGACGACGATGACGATTATTCGCTTACGAAAGTCGCATCAGGCAAAACGATACATATCGATCTCGCCGACCTCGACGTTACGACGTGGGCGCGCGAAATTCGGGAAGATATAGAAAATCTTGAACGCGTATACGACGAAATGCAGCGCGTAACACCGCTCGAAGATAAAAAACTCAACGAACTTATAAGTTTAATCGACGACAAATACGCCCACCCTATAAACCCCGGAAACAGAAAAATACTTATATTCTCCGCTTTTGCGGATACGGCGGATTACCTATATAAAAATCTTGCGCCGTATATGTTTTTCAAGTACGGCGTATACAGCGCAAAAATCGCGGGCGGAAACAACAATGCAAGCAACGTGGGCGGCAATACGCAGACGGACAGGCTTTTAACGTTATTTTCGCCGATATCCAAGCAAAAGTCAGTTATATATCCCAACGAGAAAAACGAGATAGATTTACTTATCGGCACGGACTGTATTTCCGAAGGTCAGAACTTGCAGGACTGCGATATTCTTATAAACTACGATATTCACTGGAACCCCGTCCGCATAGTACAGCGTTTCGGACGAATCGACCGTATCGGCAGTAAAAACGAAAAAATACAACTCGTAAACTTCTGGCCGGATATTTCTCTCGACGAATATATAAACCTTAATAAACGCGTTTCGGCGCGAATGACCATAGTTGATCAGACCGCCACGGGCGACGACAATATCATTTCCGACGAAAACGAAGAAATGGATTACCGTAAAGAGCAACTCAAAAAATTGCAGGAAGGCACCTTGCAGGACTTGGAGGACGTAGACGGCAATATATCTATTACCGACCTCGGTCTGAACGATTTCGTAATGGATCTCGTTGCGTACAGAAAAGAACACGGCGACCCGAAAGGCGTAACGAAAGGGTTACATTCCGTCGTTGCGGCAGACCTTCAGAAAGGCGTAGAACCCGGCGTGATTTTCGTATTGTGTAACCGCAATAACGGAATCAACGTAAATAAACAAAACAGACTTCACCCGTATTATCTCGTATATCTTAAAGATAACGGCGAAGTCAAGTATAATCATCTCGACGTAAAACAAATTCTCGACGTTCTGCGCACGTCGTCGAAAGGCAAAAACGAACCGATAACCGCCTTATGCAAGAGTTTTAACAAGGAAACGAAAGACGGCGCGAAGATGGATAAATATAACACCTTGCTCGAAGACGCGGTTGCGTCTATCGTGCAGGTCAAAGAAGAAAACGACCTTAATTCTCTTTTCAAAGTCGGCAGTAAAGTTCTTTTTCAACAAGGCATAAAGGGATTAGACGATTTTGAACTTATATCTTTCGTAGTTATAAGGGAGAACAAAAATGATTGAGTTAAGCAGTAAAACGCGCGTCGATAAAAAATTCAGATTAACCGAACTTTTTAAGTTGACGGCTGCGGACAAAACAATAAAAGACAGCGCGAAAAACGTATTGTCAGTAACGCTTACCAACGTTTTATCAAAGGATACGCTCAATTTAAGGCAAAGCGACGCGGTAAAAGAAATATACGTTTTCGTTATAGAGTTATCGTCGGACGCTATCCCCGCGCCGTTCATAACCGCGCTCGATAAAGCAATAAATCTGCACACGATATTTGTTTTACGGTATGACGGTAAAGAAATTCTTTACGGCTGCTATAAACAGACAGCGGAATCTGCGGTTAAACTCGGCAAGTATTATTCGACCGATTGGCAAGACGAAAATATTGCTATAAATCTGCCGATTTCGGTAAGTTGTATAGACGACGTATACACTGCAATTATAGATTTATTGATACCCATAGCCGCACGCCAGGAAGAACCGACGGGCGATTTTGTCGTACGCTACGATACGATATTGAAACTCGATAAGGAGATAGAAAAACTACAACGCCTTGTCGACAGCGAAAAACAGTCTAAAAAGCGTTTCGAATTAAACGAACGCTTAAAAGAATTGAAAAAACAAAGGGAAAAATTTTTATGAATGAGTTACAGAAAGAACTAAAACAACACCAAGCAAAAATTTTGATAAGTCAAAAATTATCTGATTTAATAGGTTTTGACAATAACTTTAACGCTTTTGTGGTCTGTGAAGAAAATTATGATTTAATGCAACAATATATTCATCAAGCAATTAGCGATACAGACTACAGCATAGACTTTCTTTTAGTAACATACGTATGTAATTTCTTGTCAAGTTTAATGTCATATTTGGCAAGGAAGAAAAAATTTATAAATGACAAAATACAAAAAGAGTATAAAAACGATTTTATTGTTATTTTGCAAAAATATTGGTCGCCAAAACACCAATGCAACACTTCCATAGATAAGTTAATTGCTTTAAGAAACACCATAGATCATGAAAACATATTCTGCGGATATAAAGTAATTACTACGTTCACGGATAATAAGATAATTCGAGACATCTTAGTCAACGATATAGATATTGCGCGTGAGTCTGAATATGCTATGCAACAAATAAAAAGAATGAATGAAGAGATTGCACAACATGTCAAAGAACTTCTAAACGGGCTCAATATTCGGGAAAGTATATTGTTTATCAATGCACATAGTCGTAAGTTTAATTCGTCAATTAACTCATATGAAATGTACCCGCCGGAGACCCAAGAAGAAATAGAAAAATACAATAAAATTATAATAGATTTGAAAAACAAGGTAAACTAATATGGATAAACTTAAGATGCAATCGGTTGATAACGTGCAAATGAATATCGAAAAAATACAAAAATTATTCCCTAATGCCGTAACGGAAGTAAAACGCAACGGAAAGGTTACGCTTGCCGTCGATTTCGACGTATTGAAACAGGAATTGTCAAGCGAACTCATAGACGATAAAGAAGAACGCTATCAGATGACGTGGCCGGATAAGAAAAAGTCTATTCTTCTTGCAAATACCCCTGTAAATAAAACTCTGCGCCCGTATAAAGAAGAAAGCGAAGATTTTTATAATACGCAAAACCTTTATATCGAAGGCGATAATTTGGACGTACTTAAACTTTTACAGGAAACGTATCTCGGCAGAATCAAAATGATATACATAGACC
>CAVLAV010000144.1:0-5228 GCA_963660735.1 bacterium | reverse complement strand
ATCGCGAGCGTTAGCGTGGCGATCCCCGTGAGTAAAGTGCGCGGCATATACTCCATACTTTACTCCAAGGGATTGCCGCGGTCGTTTCACTCCCTCGCAATGACAACGAGAAAGTGGATTGCCACGGTCGCAATGACAATTAAAAAGTATGTCATATTGAGCGTTAGCGAAATATCCCACGACCGAAGTGAGAAGTATATGCCTCGTCAGTTCTTCGGTGGGATTCTTCACTTCGTTCAGAATGACGTGATTTTTTTATCCCCTATCGTCGGCATTGCCGACACTTCCCCCGAAGGAGGAAGCAAAAAATGTTTTTGTTAAAATTACACTAAATTCAATCGTTACCCAAAAACAAATCTCGCTTCCTCCTTCGGGGGAAGTGGCACGGAGTGCCGATAGGGGATAAAAGTATCGTTGCGTGAAAGTTCTGCCGAAAAAGTACGGAGCGTATATTCCTCGCTTACTCGGTGGGATTTTTATTTTCGCTTTTGGACGGTTTTATTCACAAAACGGGCGTTTTTAGTAACGCGAACAAAAAAATATACTTATTTTTAATAAAACCGTTGACTTAACGACTTGAATGGGTTATAATAAATAAGGTTTTATAAAAACAAAATAAAAACACTATATTTTTTCACGGAGGTCGTTTTTAAATGAAAATTATGACTATCGACGGTAATACCGCCGCGAGCCACGTTGCTTACGCTTTTTCGGAAGTGGCGGCGATTTACCCGATAACCCCGTCCTCGCCTATGGCGGAAGTCGCAGACGAGTGGGCTACCGCAGGCAGAACTAATATGTTCGGTCAGAAACTTCGTCTTGCAGAAATGCAATCCGAGGCAGGCGCGGCGGGCGCGGTACACGGTTCGCTTTCCGCAGGCGCGCTTACCGTTACTTATACCGCCTCGCAAGGCTTACTTCTTATGATCCCGAATATGTATAAAATATCCGGCGAACTTCTTCCCTGCGTATTCCACGTAAGCGCAAGGGCGCTCGCCGCACATTCTCTTAACATTTTCGGCGACCATTCCGACGTTATGGCTTGCCGTCAGACGGGTTTTGCTATGCTCGCGTCCAACTCCGTACAAGAGGTTATGGATCTTGCTTTGGTAGCGCACCTTTCCACGCTTAAATCCAAAGTTCCGTTCCTTCATTTCTTCGACGGTTTCAGAACGAGCCACGAGGTTTCCAAAATAGAGGCTATCGACTACGAGGATATGAAAAAACTCGTGGATATGAAAGATATAGAGGATTTCAGAAGTCGCGCGCTTAACCCCGATCACCCCATTCAAAAGGGTACTGCGCAGAACAGCGATACTTACTTCCAGAACAGAGAAACCGCCAACGCTTATTACGAGGCAGTTCCCGCAATCGTTCAGAAGATGATGGACAAGGTTTCGGCTTTGACGGGCAGAAGTTATCATTTGTTCGACTACGTAGGCGCACCCGACGCGGAAAACGTTATCGTTATAATGGGTAGCGGTGCGGAGGCTATCGAAGAAACCATAAATAAAATGAATGCCGAAGGACACAAAGTCGGCGTACTTAAAGTAAGACTTTATCGTCCGTTCGCGGCAAAAGCGTTCGTTAAGGCTCTTCCGAAAACGGTTAAGAAACTTGCCGTTCTCGATAGAACCAAAGAACCCGGTTCTTTGGGCGAACCTTTGTATCTCGACGTTTGCGCGGCTCTTGCCGAAAACGACAAAAAGAAGATTAAGGTTTACGGCGGCAGATACGGACTCGGCTCGAAGGAATTCAACCCGTCTATGGTGTACGCGGTTTACAAAAACCTCGAATCCGATAAGCCGAAGAACCACTTCACCGTCGGTATTTACGACGATATTACTCACACTTCGCTCGACTTCTCCACGCAATACAACGCCGCGCCCGCAGGCACTATTTCGTGCAAATTCTACGGCTTGGGTTCGGACGGTACGGTCGGCGCGAACAAGAACTCCATCAAGATTATCGGCGACCATACGGATATGTATGCGCAAGGTTACTTCTTCTACGACAGTAAGAAGTCGGGCGGTATAACCGTATCGCATTTGAGATTCGGCAAGACCCCCATTCAGTCGTCTTACCTTATAGATGCGGCTGACTTTATTGCTTGCTCGCAACCCTCTTACGTTACGAGATACGATATGGTTTCCGACCTTAAAGAGGGCGGCAAATTCCTTCTTAACTGCGAATGGTCCACTGCGGCGGAACTCGAAAACAATCTCCCCGCGACTATGAAAGTTTTGCTTGCCAAAAAGCACGCTAAACTCTACGTTATCGACGCTATAAAGATTGCTCAATCCATAGGACTCGGCGGAAGAACCAACGCTATAATGCAGGCAGCGTTCTTCAAGATCAACCCCGAAATTATGCCTTACGCCGAAGCCGAAGACTGGATGAAACAATACGTTAAAAAGTCCTACGGCAAGAAGGGCGACGCGGTAGTAAATATGAACTACGCGGCTATCGACGCGGCGGCAAACGAACTTAAAGAAGTAGAAGTTCCAGCAAGTTGGGCAAACGCCACCACCGGCGCAGAACCCGTTAAACTCGCGGACGATAAGTATTTCCAAGAGGTTATTCATCCCATACTTGCGCTCCAAGGCGACAAACTTCCGTCCTCGGCGTTCAACGCGGACGGATCCGTTCCCACCGGCACTACTCGTTTCGAGAAGCGCGGCGTAGCTGTTAAAGTTCCCGAATGGCACGCGGAAAATTGTATTCAATGCAATCAATGCTCTTTCGTATGTCCTCACGCTTGTATTCGTCCCGTTCTCGTTAAAGACGGCACTGAAATGCCCGAATCGTTCGCTACCAAAGCGGCTATCGGCTTAAAAGGCTATTCGTACAGAATGCAAATCAGTCCGCTCGACTGTATGGGTTGCGGCGTTTGCGCTAATATCTGCCCCACCAAAGAGGATAAAAAGGCTCTTACGATGATCCCGCTTGAAAAAGTAGTCAAGGAAGAAACCGTCAACTACGAATTCAGCGAAAAACTTCCCGCGGTAGATACTTCGGTATTCAAACCCACCACCGTTAAAGGCTCGCAATTCAACAAACCGTTGTTCGAGTTCTCGGGCGCGTGCGCAGGCTGCGGCGAAACTCCTTATATTAAGGTTATTACCCAAATGTTCGGCGACAGAATGGTCGTTGCAAACGCAACGGGTTGTTCGTCGATTTACGGCGGCTCGTCGCCCACGTGTCCTTACACCAAGAACGCGGAAGGCAAAGGTCCTGCTTGGGCGAACAGTTTGTTCGAGGATAACGCGGAATTCGGTTTCGGTATAAACCTCGCTTACGCTCAACGCCGTGCGAAACTTGCCGATGCTATGACCCGCGCGCTCGAACTCGGTCTTGGCGGCAAACCCGGCGACGCGTTCAAGAAATGGCTTGAAAACAGAAAGAGTGCGGAAATCACCAAGCAGGTTGCTAAAACTCTTGAAAATTCGCTTCCTTCGGCTATCAAGAATAACAAGGGCGAACTTAAAGACATACTTAAATACGTTCAGAGTTCGCTTGACTGCGTAATTAAAAAGTCCATTTGGATTTTCGGCGGCGACGGTTGGGCTTACGATATAGGTTACGGCGGTTTGGATCACGTACTCGCGCAGGACGAGGACGTAAACGTACTCGTAGTAGATACCGAAGTTTATTCCAACACCGGCGGACAAGCGAGCAAGTCCACTCCTACGGGTTCGGTTGCGAAGTTCGCTGCGGGCGGTAAGAGAATTAAAAAGAAAGACCTCGGTATGATGGCTATGAGTTACGGCTACGTATACGTTGCTCAATGCGCTATGGGTAGCAATAAACAACAATTCCTTAACGCCATTACGGAGGCAGAGGCTTACGACGGTCCTTCGCTCGTTATATGCTACGCGCCTTGTATCAACCACGGTATCAATATGGCTAACTCGCAGACCGAGGAAAAGAAAGCCGTTGACGCAGGTTACTGGCACTTGTATAGGTATAACCCCGCCAAGATAGGCACGGGTGCTAATCCGTTCACGCTTGACAGTAAAGATCCCACCGAGAGTTATCACGACTTCATTTTGGGTGAAAACCGTTACGCAACGCTTAAAAAGGCTCAACCCGAACTTGCGGAACAACTCTTTGCCAAGGCTGAAAAGGAAAACGACGGCAGACTTGCCAAATATAAGAAACTTGCGGGTAAAGAATAATAAATATTTAATATCGGCATAATTTACGCCGCCGCTATGCGATTAAATCACGCATAGCGGCGGTTTTTTATTGCCTTATTAAGTGCCGATTAGTGCAGTCGCGGCAAAATTTCCGTGTCATCGCGTCAATGCCGAGTAAGCAAACTTGCTTGCAAGGATTTGCGAGCGACGGTATTCATAAGGCACTTGCATTTTTGCAAAAAAAAATGCGAAAAACGATAGTTTTAACGCGTGAGCGTTAAGTGCCGAATAGCAGTTAGCGTGGCGATCCCCTCGAAAAAGTACGCGGTATATACTCCGTACTTCATTCCGACGGATTGCCGCGGTCGTTTCACTCCCTCGCAATGACAATAAGTCTATGGTTCGGTGGGATATTTCGCTGACGCTCAATATGACGTACTTTTTCGTGCTTTATCTTAAACGATAACGCATATTTCCGCAAAATAATTTTATAAAAATGTGTAAAAACGGTTGATAAGGGTATACTATGCGTGGTATAGTATTATGCGAAAGGAGGTATTGCGACTTTGGACGTGCAATTAAAACGCGGCGTTTTGGAAATATGCGTGTTGTCGGCGATGCTCGGCGAGGAAACCTACGGATACGAACTTATTAAAAAAGTTTCGCCGTTCGTGGAAATATCCGAGTCTACCTTGTACCCCATATTGCGGCGGTTGGAGGCGAGCGGCAGCGTAAAAGTGCGGAGTGCGGAACATAACGGCAGGTTGCGCAAATATTATTCCATAACCGATGCGGGCAGACAAAAAATAAAAGAATTTTTGATTGACTGGTCGGAAATTATAGGAGTGTACGATTTTATTAAAGGTGAGTACGATGGTAAGAAAGGAATTTAATAAAAGATTAAGAAAAAGCCTGAAAGGCTTGAATAAGCAGGAGTGGCAAGAGGTTATCAACTATTACGACGAGATGATAGACGACCGCATTGAGAGCGGCAAAACCGAAGAGCAGGCTATGCCAGACAAGAATAATACGAGCCTTGCAAAAACGCCGCTATTTATGCGCTTTTTTGCAAATTCTCGGATGGTGTAC
>CAVLAV010000143.1:0-5235 GCA_963660735.1 bacterium | reverse complement strand
CTTTCGAGGTGGACGGCGAACCGTATTTCGGGTATTTGCGCGGCAGGTACACCAAAGACGAACTTAAAAATATAGACGCGTACTGCGCGAAAAAGGGCGTCGAACTTATACCTTGCGTGCAGACTCTGGCGCACGTAAACCAAATTTTCAGGTGGAACGAGTACGCTCGTACCGTTCGCGATACGGGCGATATTCTTTTAGCCGACGAGCCGCGCACTTACGCGCTTATCGAAAATATTTTTAAAACGCTTGCCGAGTGCTTTACTTCCCGCACGGTGAATATCGGTATGGACGAGGCTCATTTGCTCGGCAGGGGCAAGTACCTCGATAAGCACGGCTACGTAAATCCTTTCGATATTTTAAACCGACATCTTAAAAAAGTGCTTGAAATAGCCGCCAAATACGGTTTCGAGTGTATGATGTGGTCGGATATGTTTATTCGCATTGCCAACGGCGGCGAGTATTACGGAAGTAAAATTAACGCTACCGAGGAGGCGAAAAACAGCGTTCCCGACGGCGTAAATCTTATTTATTGGGACTATTATCACACGGTTAAATCCGATTACGATAAAATGATAGCCGCTCATAATAAACTCGTTTCGTCCGACAGAGTATGGTTTGCGGGCGGCGCGTGGGTGTGGAAAGGTTTTGCGCCCGACAACGCGATTACTCGCAAGATTATGAAACCCGCTATGCAATCTTGTCGCGAACACGGCGTTCAAAACGTGTTTATAACGCTTTGGGGCGACGACGGCAAGGAATGTTCTTATTTCTCGGTGTTGCCTTCCTTATATTATATAAAGAAGATATACGACGGCGAAACGGATATGAGCGCGATAAAGCAGGGCTTTAAGCAAATTACGGGCGTTGATTACGACGCGATATGTACGCTCGATTTGCCTAACGGCGTACAGGGCGGCAGTAAAAATAATTGCAACCCGTGCAAATATTTGCTTTATTCCGATCCGTTTTCGGGTTTCCTCGATTACACCGTAAAGGCGGGCGAGAACGCCGAATTTGCGACCGCGTCGCGCAAGTTGGCGAGAAAAGCCAAGGAAAGCGGAGAATTTAAGTATATCTTCGATTGCTTAAAGTCGCTTTGCGACGTGCTTGCGTTAAAAGCCGAACTCGGCGTTAAATTGCGCGTGGCGTATAAGTCGGGCGATAAAGAGGAACTTTCCGCGCTCGTAAAGGATATGAAAAAAATCGAAAAACGGTTGGATATTTTCTTTGCGGCGTTTAAAACGCTTTGGTATACGGACAATAAGCCGCAGGGCTTTGAAATTCAGGAAGTTCGTTTAGGCGGACTAATGCGCAGAATTAAGACTTGCCGCGAAACCGTAGAGGCTTATTTAAATGGCGAAATAAGCGAAATACCCGAACTCGCGCAGGAAATTTTGCCTTACGGCGAAAAAGGAAAACCGATTAACTTTAACGGCTACGCACACAACGCAAGTGTAAACGTGTTTAGCCACGTGTGATTGCGTTTGAACGCAATCACGCGTTACGGACGTAACGATAAACGACAAATTATTCTATAAATTATTAAATCAAACGATTAACTCCTTATTTTGCGGTCGATAATTAAGCCGTAAAAATCAAGGAGTTTTTTTATGAAAAAAATTTGTATATCTTTGGGAATTATATTCATAATAATTTTGACGGTAGCGTGCGGGTGCGGCGTGAATAAAACGGGGAATTCCGAATATCTCCGTATACACGTGAGGGCGAACTCGAATTCGGCGTGCGATCAGGAGGTTAAATACCTCGTTCGCGACGAGATCGTTGCTTACCTTACGCCGTACGTGGCCTCTTGTCGCGACAAAAGCGACGCCGTGAAAACGATAAACGCTCAAAAGCAAAATCTTACCAAGGTAATAAATGCCGTACTTTATAAAAACGGGTTTACTTACGGCGCGAAAGTCTGCGTAAAAAACGAGAACTTTCCTACGCGCGTTTACGAGGATTTAACGCTTGAAAGCGGTTATTACGACGCGGTAATCGTCGAACTCGGTAAAGCCGAAGGGGATAATTGGTGGTGCGTGGTCTACCCGCCTATGTGTTTTGCAAACGGCGAAAAGGTGGAATACCGCTCCAAAATCCGCGAAATTATAGACGAATGGAAACGCAATAAGTAAAAGTCGATTTTCATTTGACTATCCGAGTGGTATGCGCGGCGGGTAAGGCTGTCCGTCCGCTATAAAACTAAAGTAGAGGTATAGAACGATTATCTATGCTTATACTTGAGTTTAATAGGAGGGAAAATGAAAAAAACAACAAAAGTAACGGCGGTGATCGCTTTATCCCTTGCAATAGCGGGCGGAGCGGCGGCTGCGACGGTCGGCATACGCGAGTATATCTCGGAAAGGTCGGCGGCGGCAACTACGCTCGAGGCGGCGGTTATTAAACAAGGCAGCAGAGGCGACACGGTCAAACAAATTCAACGCAAACTTAAAAATTGGGGATATTACAGCGGCGGCGTAGACGGCATATTCGGAGCGGCTACGAAAAAGGCTGTTCTTTATTTCCAACGCAAAAATGGTCTTACCGCAGACGGCATAGTCGGCGCGAAAACTCTTGCCGCGCTCGGCATTTCGTCGTCCTCTACGGTAAACACGGGTTCGACTTACACGAGTTCGGACACGAACTTACTCGCAAGGCTCATCTACGCGGAGGCTCGCGGCGAAACCTATTCGGGAATGGTCGCGGTCGGCGCGGTGGTTTTAAACAGAGTTAAAAGTCCGTCGTTCCCCAACACCATTTCGGGCGTAATTTATCAACCTTACGCGTTCACCTGCGTTTCCGACGGGCAAATAAACCTTTCGCCCAACGCAACCGCGCTTTCGGCGGCGAAGGACGCAATGAACGGTTACGACCCCTCGCAGGGCAGTTTGTATTACTACAATCCTGCGCTTGCGACGAGTAAGTGGATTTTTTCGAGAAAGACGGTAGTTACCATAGGCAAACACGTCTTTGCGGTTTGATAGGAGGAAGGTATGGAAAGTAAGAATAAAAAGAACAGCGCGGTTAAAAAAGTTGACGAAATAGTAAAGTCCGCGCAGGTTATTCCCGACGTCGAAACGCCGACCACGGAAACCGAAACGATACAAACGGAAGTCAAAAAAGCCCCCGCCAAGAAAAAACCGACCGCGAATAAGTCGGTCGATAAGGCGGAAAACGCTAAAAAGAGCGTTAAAAAAGAGGCTGAAAAGAAAGCGTCCGCAAAGCAAAGAAAGATAGCGCGCGAAAAGGCGGCTGAAAAGCGTATGCAGTTAAAAAAGGAACGCGAAGAGAAAAAGCGCGCGTTAAAAGAAGAAAAAGCCGCTGAAAAAGCGGCGGCGCAAGAGGCTCGCAAACAAAAGTTTTCCGCCGAGAAACAAGCGAGAATTAAAAAAGCCGCGGCTAAAAAGCAGGCTAAAAAGAGAAAAGCCGAAAGTATAAAGGCTTTGAAAATCAAGAAAAGAGAAGAACGCCTTGCAAGAAAGGACAGGCTTAAAAACGAGAGCAAAGCCGATCGCGAGGCTCGCATTGCCGCCGAAAAGCAGGCGAAACTTAAAGTGAAGGCGGATAAAGCCAAGGCAAAAGCCGAATTTAAGCGCGCCAAGGCGGAAAAGCGAGCGGAAAACGCGCGTATTGCCGCCGAAAAGCGCGAAAACGCAAAACGATATAAAGCCGAAAAGCGCGCGGAACGCAAAGAAAACCGCGCCGCTCGTCGCGAACGCTCGAAAAGCGAAAAGCGCAAACGCGGTATAGGCGGTTGGCTTGCGGCGGTCATCTCGCTCGGTTGCACCGTGCTTATACTCGGTTCGCTTTTAACTCTTTCTATTTTCACCGATTATATGGACGCTCACCCCGCCAACGACGCGTCTGCCACGGCGGCTCGTAACTTCTACGATTTCGTGGGGTACGTGGACGGGCTTGAAACTAATATGGCTAAAGTGTTCGTTTCTTCGGACGAAAACGGTCAGCAAAGGTTGCTCGGCGAAATAGTCGTACAGTCTAATCTTGCAGATAATTCGCTTGCGCAACTGCCCATAGCGGACGAGTCCAAATATTATACCTCGAAGTATATAAACCAAGTGGGCGATTACGCCAAATATCTTAATAATCGGCTTATAGACGGACAAAAACTCACCAAGGACGAGTATGCCGAACTCAGGAGATTATACGATATAAACGTGAATTTAAAAGGCGCGCTTTCCACGCTTTCGGCAAGTATCGGCGAAGATTACGACTTTAAAAATCTTGCCGAGGATAACGCCAACGATATTATAATAGCGCAATTCAACGAACTTGAAAAATCGGCTGTCGAATATCCGCAGATGATTTACGACGGACCTTTTTCGGACGGACTCGACGCCGTTAAGCCCAAGGGCGTGAGCGGCGAAGAGGTTAGCAAAGACGCCGTTAAAGCGGAGTTTGACAGACAATTTGCGGCGTATAAGGTAACTAAAACCGAGGTTACGGGCGTTACCGAAAATACCAAGTTTACCTGCTATAACGTTTTGGCAAACACCGAAGAGGACGGCGACGTGTTCGCTCAATACACGGTGCAAGGCGGAAATCTGCTTAACTTTACCGCTCACAAAGATTGCGGCGAGGTTAAAGTGGGCGAGGACGAATGTGAGGCGAACGCCGTCGAGTTTATAAAGTCGCTCGGGTTTAAAAATATGAAACGCGTATGGCGTTACACCTCGGGCGGGGCGGAATATCTCAACTTTGCCGACACTATGGGCAAGACCACCGTTTACCCTGATATGATTAAAGTTACGGTTTGCCGCGAAACGGGCAGAGTAACGGGTTTCGACGCCGAGGAGTATTACCTCAATCATACGGCGCGCGAGGAGTTCAAGGCGGCGCATACGCTCGCCGAGGCACTCGATAAAGTTGACGCAAAACTCGACGTAACCTATTCTGGCAAAGCGATTGTTCCCGTGGGCAACGGCAAGGAGTCCGTCGCTTACGAGTTCGCAGGCACGGAAGGCGGTCAGGAATATATCGTGTTCATTAACGCAAACACTTTAAAGGAAATTAAAATTTATAAGGTGGTAAACACCGAAGAAGGAAGATTGTTGGTTTAAGTAAAAACCGACTTTAACGGAAAAACCGTAAACTTATCGAGTGTGATAGGTCTGCGGTTTTTTTCGTTTTTTTAAGGACGGATTTTCTTTAAAAGGGGGCAAGGCAACTGCGGTAAATCCGTTGGAGTAAAGTACAGAGTATATGCCAGATACT
>CAVLAV010000142.1:0-5236 GCA_963660735.1 bacterium | reverse complement strand
CAAAAGCGTAATCTTCTATTTCGTTTACCGTTGCGGGGATATTGATTTCATTCAGCGCGGTATTTTCAAAACAAAATTGACTTATGCTTTTTAACCCGTCGGGTAAAACGACTCGTTTTAAATTTTTATCTCCGGAGAAAGCCCACGCGCCGATTGACGTAACCGACTCTGGGATAACGATATCTTCGAGTTTTACCATACAACTGAAAGCGTACTCGCCTATACGTTTTAGCGTAGAAGGTAAAATTATGCCGGTGGTTTCTGTATTGCATAGATCCTCGCTGAAACAGTTCGGGAATCGTCCGAACGTGGTTACGTTTGGCGGCGGAGCATTGTAAAAGGCTTCCCTTGCAACCGTCGTAACGGGATAATCGCCGAAATAATCGGGTATAGCGATTTCTCCAACCAAATTTGCGTCTCCGCGGGAAACCTCGTATCCGCTTTTATCCTTTAAAAGAGTGTATTCGAATTTAAGTTCGTCATAGCCGTGTTCGGGCGCCTGCGTTAAAGTCGTTGCGCCGGCTATCCAGGAAGAATCGGTGCGTTTTTTTCCGTCTCCGCAAGCCTTAATCTGATAATAATAGTTGCCTGCTTCGGTTAAAAAATACAACTCGAAACGCGGCTCTGCGGTTTTAAATTCCTCATCTCTTATTTTTACCGTGTAATCGGTTGCGCCGTCGACCGTGTCCCAGGTCATTACGCGCTTTTCTACGTTCACGTTTTGCGGCTTTTCTAATTTTTGCGGTGCTTTGGCGCAGGATGTTACCCCCGCCGCCAACAACGCAATTAAAACGACAATATAAAAAACTAAAACTTTATTTTTCGTCATATTAGACATATTGCAAAAATATCAGTAGTTAAAATGAGCCAAATCATTTATCATGGGGCGAAGTGTGGCGGATTCTCTACTCTCGGAGCCGTTTCTTGCGGCGGTGTCCGATAAAATTAAGAGTCCGTTCGCCGAATAATTTATCGGTTCGACTTCCATTACGTAAACGGGCAACGATTCAAATTCATTACCTTGGTTAGTCAAAAGAAAATTATAAAAAGGAGTGCTCAATTCCCAAAAACCGAGGGCATAGATATAGTTAAAGTCAAAGTCGTATTCCTCGTGCATGGTTTCGACGTCGGAAGCGGTAAATTCGTCGTTGGTTGCAAGTTCTACAAACCTGTCGTTGCCCTTATAAATCAAAAAGTGAATGTTGGGCTCATTGAAACAAACGTTAATCAGGTAATTTATTTCGTTTACGCCGTAGGTATAAGCATATTTGTGTTGAAGATTGTTTGCTAATACTTTTAACAAGGGGTTTCTTTCCGCAAGTTCGGCTACGTCGCAGACGGAATCGTCAAAACCTATAAGTTTTCGTCCGTCCAACAATATGCAGGTATCTTTTATCTGAGTAGCGTTTTCTTCATCGACGCCTTCTTCGAGTTGGGATATAGCCATTTTTTTGAGAGCCGTATTTACGAAAAAATCTAATTTTTCAAAATCGGTTTGATAATACGAATCTACGTACATCTGTGTTAAGTCTGCTCCGTAGGACGTTCCGTCGTTAGCAAATTCCGCAATAGCATAAGGCGTTACGAATACCGTCATACAGCCGAGATTATCGTGTAAATAGCGGAATATGGTATACAAATCGTATGAGGAAGGTCTGAACGTTTTTATATCGATGACTACTTTGGTCGCGTCAAGATAATTATCGAAATAAGATTGTTCTATCAAATCCGAAAAAGAATTTTCATCTAATTCGTGAAAATCGTAAACTATATCGGTGTTTTCCATTTGGGAATAGTCGACGGACGGATAGTAATCGTAAAAATAATAAATTTTTTCATAGTCATAAGCCGAGGCTTTCAGGTTTTCGTTCCTCGCGCCGAACGCGGTAAAACCGAAGGTGAGCAGCATTATTGTTGCTAAAATGGTAACAAGTGATTTTTTCAGCGTTTTCATATAAAAAACCCCTTTTTATAATTTTTTGTAAAACATTCTATCATTTTTAAGCGTAATTGTCAAATAAATAAGAAAAAAACAGTTATCATATTTTTTTATGGGTTGTATAAGTCGTAGTTATACCTCCTTGCAAAAACGCCGCTATTTATGCGCTTTTTTTTGCAAATTCTCGGCGCGGACGTGAATCCTACGAGTTATTCCAAACTCGAAGGACAAATTCGTATTGCCACCGATAAAGAGGTCTACGCCATTGCAAAGGCTTTAAACGTCAGTTGCGACGAATTATTTTCGTAATTTCGCGGCTTTCTTCGTTAAACGGGTTGAAATTTATAATAAAATATGTTAAAATGTTATTGCGTGGGGGTGCGTAAGTTTTCCCGCCGCGCGGTAATAAGGGTTGAAAAATATTTTCAACCGTGATAAAGGAGTTTATTATGAAAAAGTTCAACGAACTTAACAAAATGCTTAAAGCCGCTATAATCGCGGCTTTGGCGGTGGTAGTGTTCGCGATAATCGCGCTTATACTCGCCGTAACCAAAGTGTTTGACGTAAATCCGCTTAAACTTTGCGCGCTCGTGCTTACTTTCGGTCTTGCGCTCGTGTTTATCGTTTACGGTCTTGCGGTAAAGGGCGGCTACGAAACCGCCGTGGGTATACTGCTCGCAATAGTCGGCGTAACCATTTTGCTTATACCCGTAATCAAGTTTTGGGTGATTTTAATCGACGTGCTTTTGCTTGCGCTCGCGCTCCTGGCACTTATGCTTTTAAAGTCGGATAAGTTGCTCGTAAAACGCGCGGAGGACGAACCGAATTACAAAACTTACGAGCAGGTTAAAGCCGAAAAAGAGGCTAAACGCGCGGAAGAAGAGAGCAAACCGCTCCCCGAACTTAAAAACTACAACAAAGAGGATAAATCTATCTGACTATGCAAAAACGCAATCTTACCCTGCTGACCGACTTGTACGAACTTACTATGATGAACGGTTACTACTTGCACGGCAAGCAGGACGAAATAGCCGTTTTCGACGTGTTTTTCCGCCAGAACGAACTTATAACTTATTCGCTTGCGGCGGGACTCGAGCAAGCCGTTGACTACTGCTTAAACCTTAACTTCGGCGAGGAAGAAATATCCTATCTTAAAAGCCTCGGCATTTTCGACGACGGCTTTTTGGAATATCTTAAAACGCTTAAATTCACGGGCGATATTTACGCCGTTCCCGAAGGGACGGTCGTTTTCCCCGGCGAACCCATTTTCACGGTAAAAGCGCCCGTTATGCAGGCGCAACTTATCGAGGCGGCGGTTTTAAACATTATAAACCACCAGACGCTAATCGCAAGCAAGGCGGCAAAAGTGTGCGCGGCGGCGAAAGGCGATAACGTAATGGAATTCGGACTCCGCCGCGCACAAGGTCCGGACGCGGGCATTTACGGCGCGCGAGCGGCGATTATAGGCGGTTGCTCGTCTACTTCCAACGTGCTTGCGGGGCAGATGTTCGGCGTCAAAGTTTCGGGTACGCACGCGCACAGTTGGGTTATGGACTTTCCCTCGGAATACGAGGCGTTTAAAGCCTATTCCGAAACTTATCCCGACACAACGCTCTTGCTCGTAGATACCTACGACACGCTTAAAAGCGGTATTCCCAACGCCATAAAGGTCTTTGACGAACTCAAAGCCAAGGGCAAACGCCCGCTCGGCATAAGAATAGATTCGGGCGATCTCGCATATACTACAAAGCGCGCCCGCGAAATGCTTGACGAGGCTGGCTATCCCGACGCGATAATCTGCGCCTCGGGCGATCTGGACGAAAGGCTCGTTCAGAGTTTGAAGCAACAGGGCGCGAAAATCGACAGTTGGGGCATAGGCACTAAACTCATAACGAGCGCGGATATGCCCGCTCTCGGCGGCGTGTATAAACTCGCGGGGATAGAAAAAGACGGTAAAATTATTCCTAAAATCAAGGTCTCGGACAACAGCGCGAAGATTACTAACCCCGGCTTTAAGACGATTTACCGCATTTACGACAAAAAAACGGGTAAGGCGGAGGCGGATTTAATCGCTTTGCGCGGTGAAAAATTCGACTTTACCAAACCCATTACTTTAACGCACCCCACCGAGCGCTGGAAAACCATTACTTTCACCGATTATATCGCGCGCGAACTGCCGATAAAAGCGGTTGAAAACGGTAAACTCGCGTATAAGACGCCGACCATAAAAGAGATTGCCGACTACGCGAAAAAGGAAACCGAAACTTTTTGGGACGAATACAAACGACTCGATCAGCCGCATATTTTCAAGGTTGACTTATCCGACGGTCTTTACGCCTTAAAGACGGATATGCTTGCGAGAATACGAAAAGGCGAAAGACTGTAAAATAAAGCGGAGTTTAATTATGTGGTACGCGGTTTTAATAGCGGCGATAATACTCGTCGATCAGGTTACTAAAATAATAGTCGCCGCGCTTTCGGGCGTGGCTAACACCGATTTCGGCGGAAGTAAGCACGTAGGCACGATAATAAAGAATTTTATCGAGATAGAGTACGCCGAAAACGACCAAGGTATGATGGGGTTGGCTCGGTTTATAAACATCTCGCCCGACGTGCTTAACGTGATTTTTATTTGCGTAACCGTAGCCATACTCGTTGGTATTTGCATATTTTTGCATTTTTCCAAAAAGCGCGGCAAATGGATAAACGTTACTCTTTCGCTCGTCATCGCGGGCGCGATAGGCAACCTTATCGACAGGTGCATAACCACTTACGTGCGCGATTTTATCCACGTTTATATTTTCGGCGACGCGTTCCCGTTCATTTTCAACGTGGCGGATATGGCGCTCGTTATAGGCGCGATTATGCTTATAATTTACGTGCTTTTTATGGGCGACGAAGCCGTTTTCAGAAGTAAAAAGAGTAAAGAAAAACGCGCCGCGCAAAAAAACGCCGCAAGTAACGGCGGCGAAAACGCGTAATGGAAGAAAAATCCTTTATAGCGGAAGATAAGGCTCGGCTCGACGTGTTTTTAGCCGAAAAAACGGGCAAAACCCGTTCGGCGATAAAAAAACTTATCGAGGACGGACTTGTTACCGTAAACGGCGAAAAAGTAAAGGCGGGCAAATCGCTCAAACGCGGCGAAGCCGTGGGAGTGATTATTCCCGAACCCAAAAAACTCGACTTAACGCCCGAAAATTTGCCGCTTGACATAGTCTACCAAGACGAGGACATTGCGGTAATAAATAAAAGTCAGGGCGTAACCGTCCACGCGGGCAACGGCACGCACGGCTCGAC
>CAVLAV010000141.1:0-5276 GCA_963660735.1 bacterium | reverse complement strand
CGGTTAATTTCGTCGGCAAGGATTATATTGCTGAAAATAGGACCGGGCTGGAAACGGAAACTCGAATTGCCGTTTTCGTCTTTTACTATAATGTTAGTACCCGTTACGTCCGCAGGCATAAGATCGGGGGTGAACTGAATACGCGAGAACGGAAGATCGAATACTCTGCCGAGCGATCTTACAAGCCTCGTTTTACCAACCCCGGGAACGCCTTCCAAAAGTACGTTACCGCCCGAAATCATAGCGATTATCGTATGTTCGACTACGTCTTTTTGTCCGATAACGTCGCGAGCGACTTGCTTAAAAATTTCGTTGATTTGTGCGCTGAATTGTTCTACGTCTTTCTCTGTAACCATAAATGATCTCTTTGTAAAAATTTATTTCGACTTAATGTTGTTTAAATAATCGTCAACGATTTTCTGATCGTCGGAATCTTTGTCTTTCATTTCCTGGTCGGACTCGTTTTTAGCCTCGTTCCAGTAATCTTTGTAATCTTTTTCGCCGTCGCCGTATTTCTCCGTGCCGGGATTGCCGCCGCTACCGGCTCCGCTACCACTGCTGTCGCTTTTGCCTTCACTTTTTCCGTTGCCGTCTTCCGAAGGGTCGCTCGGCGCTTCGGAGTCGCCCTGACCGTCGCTTTCGCCGTCGCCTTCACCATCTCCGTCACCGTCTCCGTCGCCTTCACTTTCATCGAGTTCGATGAAAACAGCGGTTAATTTCATATCCTCACTGACTTTAACTTCACAGCGAACGGGATTTTCGAGTCCGTCCGACCATTGAAGGAAGGCGTATCCGTCCAACGCAACCGCGGTAACCATAGTACCGTTTTGTCCCGCCTCGATGCTCTGAACTATATCACCCTCTATAACGCCGTCGCCGTCAACTTCGTATTCGATAGTATAGCGAGTTGCCTGATCGTGTTTAATTTCGTCGATAACGTCCTTTCCGCTGTTGATAATACCCGCACCCGAAAGAGCGGCCACGGCAGTCATACCGCCGCTGAGCAAAATAGAAACACTCAACACGATAAGCATAGGCACGGAAACAACGAGTTTTAAAAGTCCTTCACTTACGGAGTTAAGACTTTTAATCGCGTCCTCGCGTTGACGGCAAGCAAGATAAGACTCGTCGCCTTCGAGTTCGGTCATAGTAATCATTCTTTCTTCAAGACCGAGTTCGTCAATCTTACCGGCGACCGCTTTGGTGGTCGGCTTAAAAACGAATTTATAAAAAAGCGGAGCGGTAGCCGTGCCGACCGCAAGCGCAACGAAAGCAAAGTAAAACGCTTTGCCGCCCGCAAGCCACAAACCAAAGGCGGTAATGAGCATTGCAACGCAACCGACTATAAGTCCGCAAATCAAGGACTTAACCCAACTCTGGCGAGAAAGGCGTTTGTAATATTTACCGAATAATTTTGCTGTTTCCATAATTTATCTCCTTTAAATTATTTTATTTTCTTATAGTGATATTCGGTATGCTTATACCACATATAAGTAAAATTTATAACTATTCATTTTTTAGTTATAAATATGCAACATTATACCACTTTCTTTTTAAAAAGTAAAGCAATAACGGCTATATATTTATTATATTATTCAAGAAATTTTAAGTTTCACAAATTTTTCTCAACCATATTTTGGGAAAAAGTTAAAAATGAATAATTATGCATTTTTTTGCAAGATTTGTCATTGCGATCGTAAGTACAGCAACCCTTTTCTATTGTCATTGCGAGGGAGCGTAGCGACCGCGGCAATCCGTTGGAACAAAATACGGAATATATGCCGCGTACTTTACTCACGGGGATCGCCACGCTTGCGCTCGCGATGACACGGAAATTCAAGCAAGTCGCCACGCTTGCGCTCAATACGGCGCACTTTTTCTTTTACGTCATTCTGAACGAAGTGAAGAATCCCACCGAATAACTGACAATACATATACTTCTCACTTAAGTCGTGGGATATTTCGCTTGCGCTCAATATGACGGTCTTTTATCCCCTATCGGCAATTCACCCTCCCGGGAGTTTGCCGCGCTACGCTCGCAAAGACGGTATAACGAGTAAAGTGAAACGCCCGACGCGAAAGAAATTTCGCGTCGGGCGTTTTAAAATTTTAGCATATACCGTTTTTACGGTTTAGTTTTGGCTTTCGTCGCCTGCGGAAGCGGACGACGCAACGCCGAATTCGACTTTCGCATTGCAAGTATCATGTTTCCAGCTAGCACCGTAAAGTTTATACACCTGATATTCGGTAAGTTCAAACTTGATAGTCTGATCTTCACCCCATCCCTCAAAGGCTTTCGCCGCATTGTTTGCCGAATACGCCAGCAAAGGCAAAGACTTGGGTATATAAATTTCTTTCAAAGAAGTACAATTTGCAAACGGCGTAATAAATCTGGAAAGGTTAGCACCGAAAGTAAAGGACTCCAAATCCACGCAGTCGGTAAACGCATTAGCGTAAATATCCGTTACGGAATCGGGAATTACTATAGATTTAAGACCTGACGCCTTAAACGTGCTCGCCTCTATCGATACCAACTTCTCGGGTAATTCTATACTCGTAAGTTTAGTGCAACCGGCAAACATCGACGAACTTAACTGTGTTACGTCGGGTCCGAACGTTACCTTGGTAAGTTCGGTACAATTTTCAAACACACTGGACGGAGTTACGTAAGTGTTAACATATTTCGTCACGGCGTTACTATAATATCCGGAAACAAGACTCACGTTTACTACCGCCTCTTTAATCGCGGTACCTTTAAACGCCGCCTGTCCGAAGAAAGTAACCTTGGAAGTGTCTATATTGCTCAATGCGGAACAGTTAAGGAAGGCATTATTCGGTATCTCGGTGACATTTTCAGGCAACGTAAAATCGCTAAGGCTCGAACATCCGGAGAACGCCGCCTGAAGTATCAGATTGACGGACGAAGGAAGGTTTACTTTCTCGAGTGCGGAGCAGTTAAGAAACGCATTGTAAGGTATAACGGTAATTTTATCGTCGGCGAGGAACTTAACCTCTTTCAAAGCCGTGCAGTCGCCGAATATGCCTTTATAGTAAGAACTCGATACATCCGTACCGAAATCGGTTACGCTTGCAGGGATTTCCGCATAAGTTATCTTTTCTAAACCTACGAACGCCTCGCTATGGATATACGTTACGCCTTCCGGCAAATAAATACCGTTTTCCTTATCCGCTCCGGCAAGAATCTTATTGCCTTCGGAATCGACGTTATCGGTGTAATAGGTTACCCATTCAAGATCCGTAACCCCGTCGAAAGTATCGCTCGGGAGTTCCGCAAAAGATGACGGGAGAATAAATTGTTTCAAACCGGTAGTATTGTAAAACATACCCTTACCCCAATTGAGTTGCGTTCCGTCGACAGCCGACATATCCACGATCAATCCGCCTTCGGGAGTCGCGGCACAATCTCTGAGCGACTGATACCCCAATTCTTTAAGCGTACTCGGCATCTTAAGGTAATTAAGTTTATCGCAACCGTTAAACGCCCATTGCTCGATTGTTTCAACGCCTTTACCGTCGCCGTCATCGGGCATTACGACGGTTTCAAGATTAGTACAACCTTCGAAGGCGTAACTCTCGATCACCGTAGTCGATTTGGGAAGTATAATCTTCTTGACTTCGGGATAATTGATGAACATAGAGTCGGTTATGCTTACGACTCCGTCGGGAACGGTCAACGTTTCGTCTTCACCCACCGCGAGGAAAAGCGCAATAACCTTGTCTTCGCTACCCGATCTTTCGTAAAGTTGGTTATCCTTCATATAGTACGAGGCGTTTCCGTCGGCAACGGTTATGTGAGTTCTTACAACCTGATCCTGATCCGCATACATAAGCGAGGAAGCGGACAACGCTTTATCTCCCAATTCGGAAATATTCTTAGAAATGGTGATTTCACGCAAACTGGAACCGAAGAAGCACTCCGTACCTATAGAGGTAACGCTTTCGGGAATGTTTATCGACATAAGACTTTCGCATCCCTTAAACATGTAAGGAGTCAAAGCCTCCGTCTTATTGTTGAGAATTACGTTAGCCAAATTTTTGCAACCCTGGAATATACCCTCGCCGTCGGACCATCTGCCTTTGCTGTTAGTAGTATAAAAAGAGGTGACGTTTGCAAGGTTAATGACGCTTATGTTACTCTCTTTAAACGCCGAAACGTTTAACTGATAGACGGTAGAAGGAAGTTCTATCTCTTCTATATTGCTTTGCAGGAATGCAGACTTACCTATAACGGCAACCTTCTCGGGGAATTTTACGCTTTCGAGTTTGGACGTATACGCAAACGCCATTTCGGGTATTTCGGAAGTTCCCGTACAAGACGATATATCTATCGTTTCGAACCCGGAATCTCCGAACACGTTCTTTCCTAAAGTCGCATTACTGTTTACCTTAATGGAATCCGCTCCGCAATAGGAGAACGCCCAAGCGCCGATTTGTTTAACGGTAGCAGGTAAAACGTTGCCGTCTCCCTCGTAACCCGTGTACGTAATGGTGGTAAGTTCAGGCGTATCAAAGAACAAGTACGCGCCTACCTCTTCGAGTTTGGAGGGAAGAGTAACCTTAGTAAGGTTTTCGCAGTAAGCGAATTGTCCGGAGCCGTATGAATTCATGCTGCCCCCCGCAGGGTCGAGTCTGGCACCGCCGTTCAGATACGAACCCGAACTTAATTTTGTGGAGTAATAAGAAAGATACTTAACGCCTTCGGGTATAACGATTTCCGTAATGCCCGACTTCATAAACGCCACCCTGCCGATATACGTCAACGTGGAAGGAAGTTCTACCGTTTCGAGCGCAGTACAGTTTTCAAACGCACTGGCGCCGATAGTCTTTATTCCTTCGGGTATAATTATACTCTCGAGAGCAACGCAACCTTTAAAGGTAGTACTCGTAATTTCGGTTATGTTTATATCTTCCGCAAAATTAACCGTCGTAAGGCTTGCGCAGTTTTCAAACGCGTTTTGACCCAACGTCTTGACGCTCGCCGGCAAAGAAATGCTCGTTATACCGGAATCTTTAAAGGTATAGTTACCTATAGTTTCGATGTTTGCAGGAATCTGAGTAGTATCCGCAAACTCTACCTTCTGCAGGCACACGTTACTTGCAAATACGTACGTCCCTAAGGTCTTAACCGTTGAAGGTATGGTGACCGCTTTAGCGCAATCTTTCGTAATGAACGAATAGCGGAATGCGTAATTACCTATGCTCGTAAGACCTTCAGGCAAAGTAATCGACGAAATCTGAATATTCTGGAACGCATT
>CAVLAV010000140.1:0-5384 GCA_963660735.1 bacterium | reverse complement strand
ATGAGCCTGTCCTTAACGGCGGTAGTCTTTATGAACCAGGAACTGCGCGCGTAATACAAAAGCGGAGTGTTACAACGCCAGCAGAAGGGATAACTATGCTCGAATAAAACGTCCTTGAACAGTTTTCCGTTTTCTTTGAGTTCCTTTATGATGAGTTTGTCGGCGTCTTTTACGAACATACCCTTATACGGCTCGACCGCGTCTACAAACCTGCCGCGGTCGTTTACCATTTGTACGAACGGCAAACCGTATTTTCTGCCGACTTGCGCGTCGTCCTCGCCGAACGCGGGCGCAATATGCACTATGCCCGTGCCGTCGGTAAGAGTAACGTATTCGGCGTTGGTAACGTAAAAAGCCTTTTCTTTAAAAGTTCCTACGGCGTAGGGGTAAATCGGCTCGTATTCCGTGCCTTCGTAGTTCTTGCCTTTCTTTTTGGAAATAACCTCGTATTCCTCGAAAAGCGAGGGAACGAGAGCCTCGGCAAGTATATAATTTTCGCCGTTTGCCGAAATTTTTACGTAGTCGTAGTCGGCGTTCATACACAGCGCGACGTTGGACGGAAGAGTCCAGGGCGTGGTAGTCCACACGAGGAAATAGGTATTATCCTCGTTTTTAACCTTGAATTTGACGAAAACCGACTTTTCCTTTACGTCCTTATAGCCTTGCGCCACCTCGTGCGAGGAAAGCGCAGTTCCGCACCTCGGGCAGTAAGGCACTATTTTATAGCCTTTATATAATAAGCCCTTGTCGCTTATCGTCTTTAACGCCCACCACACCGACTCTATATAATCGTCGTGATAAGTTACGTAAGGGTGATCCATATCTACCCAGTAACCGAGGCGGTCGCTCATATTTTTCCACTCGGTGGTATACTTCCACACCGACTGCTTGCACTCTTTAATAAACGGCTCTATGCCGTATTTTTCTATGTCCTGCTTACCGTCAAGACCCAACTTTTTCTCTATTTCGAGTTCTACGGGCAGTCCGTGCGTGTCCCAACCCGCTTTACGCAAAACGTGTTCGCCTTTCATAGTGCGGTAACGCGGAATTATATCCTTCATAACGCGCGTTAAAACGTGCCCTATATGCGGCTTGCCGTTTGCCGTCGGAGGTCCGTCGTAAAAAGTAAATTCTTTATTGCCTTCGTTTTTTTCAACGCTCTTTTCAAAGACCTTATTTTCGTTCCAGAACTTTATTATCTCTTTTTCTCTGTCTACGAAATCGAGCGACGCGTCTACTTTTTTATACATATAAACTGCTCCCGAAAAAATAATTTACCCCGCCTTTCGCGCGCACAAAAAATCGCGCAAGAAGACGGGGGGATTCCGCGGTACCACTTCTTTTCCGCCAAAGGCGGCACTCGAATAATTTAACGATAATTTTACGGCGACGCTTACGCACGGAACTTTTCCGCTTGGGCGCGCGGCTCGGAAAGGATACGATATAACCTCGTTGCGATCGGTTCTCATCTAATCCGACTCTCTGTGCGCCCGTGTGATTATTCGCGTGTTTTCGTCAACGCCTTTATCATATTTTAGCAAAATTTTTAAGTTTAGTAAAGCGTTTTGATTAAAGGTAGGCAAAATAACTTGCAAAAATTTTAAAAGTCGGGTATAATATCCGTACTGCGCTAGGTGGGGAGTCGGCGGTGCCCTGTACTTGCAATCCGCCATAGCAAGACCGAACGTTCCCCGAGGCTCGCCGTATGGTTGGCTGCGCGTGGTAAGGCGTGATGATTTCAAGGTCTTATGCAACGAGGAATCGCGAACCGTGTCAGGGTAGGAATACAGCAGCACTAAACGATCAACCTCGTGTGCCATAAGGTTGCTTTGAAGGAGCGACCTGCCCCGTTTACGCTTCGGTACGACGAGTCGAAGGGAATCGCGCAGTAATTTAAACGTTTCGGCGGGCGGAATTTCCGCCCGTCTTTTTTAAACCTATGTACGAAGAAATACGCGAAAATTTAAAAAGAATTTACGACGAAATAGCCTGCGGCAACGACAGGGGCGAAAAAATAACTCTGCTCGGCGCGACTAAATTCGTACCCGTAGAGGCGATAAACGCCGCGATAGACGCGGGACTTGAAATTATAGGCGAAAATCACGCGCAGGAATTCCGCGACAAATACTCGTCCTACCTGCCCGTGGAAAAGCACTTTATAGGCACTCTGCAATTAAACAAAATAAAGTACGTGGTAGGTAAAGCCGACGTTATAGATTCGGTTTCGTCCGAAACGCTCGCCGCGGCTATAAACGAGCGAGCCGAAAAACTCGGTATAGTTCAGTCCGTTATGCTCGAAATAAACGGCGGCGACGAGGAAAGCAAAACTGGAATACCGCTGTCGCAGGCAAAAGGCTTATATAACGCGATTATCGCGCTTAAAAACCTTAAACTTACGGGCGTTATGGCGATGTTACCCGTATCGGACGACCAAGGACTTTTAGCCGACGCGGCGCAAAAAGTACGCGCTTTTTACGACGAAATACGCGCCCAAACGCCCACCGTGAAAACCTTGTCCGAGGGGATGAGCGGCGACTATAAAATAGCGATTAAAAACGGTTCTAACCAGATCCGCATAGGCACGGTGATTTTCGGAAGAAGATATTAAAAACAGTTACCCGCGGCAATCCGTTTTCTTGTTGTCATTGCGAAGGAGCGTAGCGACTGCGGCAATCCCCTCGAAAAAGTACACGGTAAATATTCCGTACTTTACTCCAACGGATTGCCACGGCACTTCGTTGCCTATTCAACGATAAAGGCTAACGCTTTACAAAAACCTGACGGTTTTTTGCGTTTTTTTAAAAACGCCTATCGTTTTATGAATACCGTCGTTCGCAAACCCTTGCAAGCAAGTTTGCTCACTCGGCATTGACGCAATGACAATAAAATTTAAGGTTTTGACACGAGCCTGACGATACGAAAATAAAAATAACACAACGAGGGAAATAATATGGGATTTTTTGAATTTTTAACTAAAACCGTTCCACCTAAGCAAAAAAAGGTAAAACGCCCCGTCGAGGAAGAGCGCGCGCCCGAACGCGAGCGTAAACGCGAATACGATTCCATACAGGAATTTCGTCCGCGTTCGTTCGACGACGTGGCAAGCGTTATCGACCTGCTTTTAACCAAAAAGCCCGCGATAGTCTACCTTACCGAAGTCAGGGACAACACATCGCAACGCGTACTCGACATATTGAGCGGCGCGATTTACGCCATGAACGGCAGCGTAGGCGAAATAGGCGACGAAGTTTACCTTTTCACCCCCGAAGGAGGCGATAAATAATGGAGCAAAAGTTAGCCGAATTACGCAACAAACTCTCTTTTTTAGCCGACCATAGGCTTGCACCGTTCGGCGCGTTTCACTGCGTTTGCCTTGCGGTAACTCTTATTTCTATGGTACTCGCGGTGTATTTCACGATTAAAAAACCCGAAAAAACGCTTTACTTTTTTTTCGTTTTATCCACCGTCGTAATGTGGCTCGGCGAGGCGTATAAGCAGTTTTACGAATCTTTCCCCAACGGCAAATTCGTATATCAATGGTACTATTTTCCGTTTCAGTTCTGCTCCACCCCGCTCTACGTGTACCTGCTTTGCAGTATACTCAAAAAAGGCAAGTTATACGACGCTTTATCGCTCTATAGCGGCACTTATTGCTTGTTTGCGGGCGCAACCGTATTGCTTATTTCGCCCACGACCGTACTCGGCACGGGCAACGGAAATTACGGCATAGCGACGCAATCTATGCTCCACCACACGCTTATGATGGCTACGGGCGCAAGCGCGCTCACCTACTCGGCAAAGCGCGGAATAACCGTTAAACTGTTTTTACAAAATATACTCGTCTATTTATCCCTGCTCGCGATAGCCGAAATACTCAATTTCGGCTTGCCCGTATGGACGGGACAAAACGTAAATATGTATTTTATTTCCGCATCGTACCCGACGGAAGGAAATCCGCTCGGGGTGTTCCGCGACTATTACGCCGCAACGCCCTTCGGCTATCCGTTGCTTGTGATAGTTTACAGCCTCGTGTTTACCGAGGTCGCCTGCTTGTTTGCGTTTATCGCGTACCTGATTGCGAAGAAGAAAACTAATGACTAAAATATTTTACGCATACAAACCGCGAGAATTTTCACACGAAATGCTTTTGCATATTTTCGAGAGTTTTTACGGTCTTAAACTTACCGAAGAAGATTTTACCGTCAACGAAAACGGCAAACCGAAACTGAAAAGCGGCGAATTAAAGTTTAATATAACCCACACCGACGGACTTATTATGATAGCCGTAAGCGACGCAGAGGTAGGAATAGACACCGAAAACGTATTCCGCAAAGCCGAAACTCAAAAAATCGCCGAAAAGTATTTTTCCGACGAAGAGCGTGAGCAGATAAAAACCGCCAAGCATTTTTACACTTTATGGACCAAAAAGGAAAGTGCGATTAAATACGCGGGTTTATCGCTTGCCGCCGCGCTTAAAAACACGAGTTTCACCCGCGAAACGCCAACGGGTTATCCCGAATACGCCGACGCCTTAACGCGCAGTTATTCTTTCGACGATTTCGTCTATTCTATAACCGCCCCCGACCCCACCCACGAACTCGTGTTTATTTATTCGTAGATTTTATACGAACAATTTAAACGCATCAATTTTTATTGTTTTCGCAACTTTAAATATCGTAGACAAATTAACGTTTTTGCCTTTCAACACTTTATAAAGTGTTGAAAGGCTTATTTTGCATTGCTCGCAAAACTCTTTTTGAGTTAAATTATTCGATTTTAAAAATTTAACTATTAAAGATTTGTTAATTTGATTGTCCACCGCGCACACCTCTTTGCATTGATTATAAATATTATATACGGCTTTTAGCCGTTTGTCAACAAAATTATTGCTAAAAGCCGTATAATTCGTTATATGAGTAAATTGAACGAACGGTTAGTTGAAGTTTTAGCGGAAAATAACGTTACGCAAAGCCAACTTGCGCAAAAAATTTCTATGTCGCAAGGCGTAGTAAACAATTATTGCACGGGCAAACGCGAGCCTTCACTTGACGTTTTAATTTCGATTTGCAAAGAATTAGACGTCAGCGCAGATTACTTGTTAGGCTTAACGGACTGACGAATTTAACGAGTTATACTCACAAAAACAGCCGAATTTCCGCGCCATTACGAGTGAAAGCGCGGTTGAATTACCTTGTCATTAGATTTGTGTAAAAACCTCAAAATTTATTGTCATTGCGAGCCGCAGGCGCGGCAATCCCCTTAAAAAAGTACGAAACGTATACTCCGTAGACCTCCACCCTCCCGGGAGATTGCTTCGTCGCTTCGCTTCCTCGCAAAGACAGTTGAATTTCCGTGTCATCGCGAGCGTAAGCGTGGCGATCCCC
>CAVLAV010000139.1:0-5462 GCA_963660735.1 bacterium | reverse complement strand
ATCCTGCACCTTTGAAATATAAAAAAATAAAAAATAAGTTGCAGAAAAATTGCAACTTCAGGTGTTAGAATATTACGCGGGAGTTGTGTCAATGACGAAAAGAAACGTAATAACTAAAGGAAAACCGAATATAAACGCCTTAAATAAAACTGAACAAAAACAATTTTATAAAGAATTGTTGAATTTTATAATAACTAAAAATAAACAAAAAAGCGATTTTAAACAAGGTAAAAAATAAATAGGTCGGTTTATTATATCTTTAAATAATATCAGAAACGCTTTTATAAACAATATGAAAACGGTAAATTAAGTCGTTGCCGATATAATCAAAATTTTAAAAAATAAATTTTAAGCAAAGTTTGAGTTTTCCTGTATTGTCAGGCTTTTGAAAACATATTCAGAGAGTTTTAATTATCAATATTTTACGTTTTAGTCTATTATTTGTAAAAAATTTATAAACTGTTCACCATTTAAATGAATTTAAAAGTTTTATTATTACCCGACGCGAAAAGAACAAATTTTATAAAAACATAAACATTTTTAGTATTGTGTTGCCCGTATTTTGTATGGTATAATAGTAATGGTCGCTAAAACGGCGATAACAGAAAATTCCGAGAGGAGGATTTTATGAGAAAAACAAAATGGTTAAAAAGAGCGTTATTGACTTGTACGTCGATAATTGCCTCGGCGGCATGTGCGGTTTGCTTTATCGCGTCGGCACGCGCAAGCGTGATTGCCGCCGAGAACGAAACGAATTCCGAAGTGGCTTTGCCTTACGTTTTAAAACAAGGCAATACCGGCGCGGTTGCAAGCGTTAAAATTGCCGCGAACAGCGTTTCAAAAACGAATTCGCTCGGGCAAACGCTTAAAGGCGTGGAATTGTCTTCAGAACAGAAATATGAATTAAACAATTCGAAATGGTATCCCGTAAACGGTTATTCGATGGGCTACGGACAATATTTAACGCTTAAAATCGACGATACGATAGATATGAGTCAACCGGTAGAGTTCCTTTTTTCGCCTTACGTCATCGGCGGAACAGGAGCTCAAGCTAATCACCGTTTCGTTATGGCCCTTTCGGATGCGGACGGGGAAATAAAGCCTTTAACGGACGGATCAAAGAACGGATTTAACTCCGACGGAAATTACCTTTATTGGGAATTCGCGAAACATCAACCGTGGGCAAGTCAGGCTGCTCCCGAAACTCAGGGCAACGGTCCAACCTGGTATGCGGTATCTTCTGCCGGTACTACCGCAACGGGTTTTGAAGAATCGGTTGATAACATAAACGGCGACGATAATATAAAAAATAATCGTATGGGCGGCGGCGCTCTTGCCCGCGCCTTTTACGGAGCGGAATATCTTTGGGGCGACGTAGACGCGAAATACACCGATCCTTCCGTAAATTCACAGCAATTGATCAAGGCAAAAATCGAGTTTACCGATACTCAACTTATTTTAACTTTCGATCATGTTTCGGAAGGAAATATCGAAAGTAAAGGAACGTCGGACGTTTGTACCGTCACACACGATTTTACTAAAGACAGCGTGGCAAATTGTACGACTTGCTATTTTCGTCAAACGTATAATCTTGCCGACCTTAACTTTACGTCGGAAAGCAAATTAAGTCTGTATTTCGGATATTATAACGTACACGCAAGGTTTGCGGATCAGAATTACGGCGCGTTGCCGATGAGTCTTAAATTATACAACTATAAAAACGGCGAATTTCAAAAGTTCGGAGTTAAAGACGGTAAGGAAAACGTAACGATAACCGAAAACGAAACTCTGGATATCTCGGACGTGATGGATATAGCGTATTACGACGGCGTAACGACGCCTACGGCAACTATTTCTTATGAAAGTTCAAACGAAAATCTTGCGAAGATAGAGGACGGCAAGATAATACCCGTAAAAGGCACTTACGGTGGAAAGGTAACTATTACGGCGACTGCCTCTACCGGGGAAACGGCAAGTTTCGACGTTACAATAGACGTAAATACGGTAACGTTTAACGGTCAGATTATAGCGGCGGGCGACAGTTATACCGTAGAAGAAGGATTATATACGGGTAAGTCGTTGCTTATAGGTTATAAAGCGGACGGCGCTTTGTACGCCGTGGGAGATACGATTACCCTGACGAAAGATATCGTTTTAGAATCCGTAACGGTAGATTTTAAAATGTTATACGGCGCGAGCGTAAGACTTGACGATACTGCAAGTATTCGTTTTACCGCGATTGTCAATACTAAAGAATTATCGGCGTTAGAACAGTTGATAGGTTCAGATAAAGTTAGTTACGGTATGACGCTGAAACCCGACGGAATAGATAAAACATACGCAATAGACAGTAAAAACGTAGGGTTTGACACCGCGGTATACAAAGACGATGCCGATTACACGCTGTACAGCGCGGTTATGACGAAGATCCCCGAAAGTTACTATAAAACGACGTTGACTGCACAGGGGTATATTAAGGTTACTTACGCCGACGGAGATACTGCAACTTTATTATGCAAAATTGCGGACAAAAAAGACGGAGACGTTAAAGAAAGCAACGTTCGTTCGCTTGCGGAAGTGGCAAAAGCCGCCTATAACGACAGAACGACCGTAGCCGATGAAAAGTATAAATATGAAGTTGCCGACGGCAGTTTCAGTCCGTATACGGAGGCTCAACTCGACGAATTGGCAAAGTGTTTTGATAAGGAGTAATTATGAACGGTAAAAAATATGAGTGTCCTTACGTTGAAATAAAGTTCACGTCGGAAGAAGACGTAATAAGAACAAGCGGCGGAGATAACGATCTTGTTTGGGACGTAGACTCGCTCGGTGATTAAAATACTGTGAGGTAACGATGGTAAAACGCATTTTAACAATATTTTTTGCGCTTATAGTTGCAATTTTTTGCCTTACAGCGTGCGTTTCACACAAAACCGACTCGTCTTCCGATGAAAACGATACGTCTTATTCGACAGAAACGGATTCGTCCGATACAAACGAAACTTCGGATTTCGGAGGTAAAAAAGACGGAGATAACGACGTTTCGTGGGAAGATCGCAATTAACTAAAAAATACTCCCCGCTATGCTGCGGGGAGTAAAGATTTTATTATAGGTAACGAAATGACAAACAAAAAGAATTTACGGCTTATCGGTTTATGTTTTTTGTTTATAGTTTCGGTAATATTTTCCTTTGCGACTTTTAAAGTCTACGCGGAAGAAAAAACCGAAGCGATAAAACACGGACCGTCTACTTTAGAGGTTGTTACCGACGACGGCGGTTATACGCTTATCGGTACGCTCGGTCGGGATCGCGCGGGATTTATTATTCCGTCAGCGGTTAACCATAGATACGAACTATCCTTTGACTATACCCTTTTAGTTGACAGCGGTGAAGAGTTAAAAGACGGCGCACCGCAAAACAGGGCGTATCTTATAACCTTGAACGAATATCCCGACCCGGAAAATCCGTATACGGGGAACAATACGCATATATCGTCTTCGGTAAACGGGTTACAGTTGGAAATAAGGACGAACCCTTACGGTAAAATGGTATACGTCGGAGCAATGGCGCACAATAAACGAATCTGGGAAGAGAATTCGTCGTTTACCTGGCAAGGCGGACACGCTTACGGACAGTTGGACGACCCCGAAAACGAGTTGTACAATTACTTGTTTTCGGCGTTTTACCAAAAGGAATATAACGGCGTAACGGCAAAAAAAGAAATCAACGTTCGTTTTTATGCCGCCGATAAAGACGGAAATAAAGTTACTGACGGGAGCGATACGCACTACGCTTTCGCTTTAACTCCATACGTTGCGGAAACGGGGAAATTATATGAAAAATCTCTCATAATTACGGCAAACAAAAGCAACGTTTCGGATAGCGGAGATTTTACGAAAACCCCGAATTTGGGCGCTTACGTTATAAACGAACCGACTACCACGAAAGAAATCGACGTCGTTATGGGGTTTAAAAACATAGACAACGGACGCGTACGCAGCGTTTCGGCAAACGTTGAAAGTATTCCGGCACTTAAAGCAGGCGAACCGGTTCAACTGAAAGTAACGCTCAGACCTCACGAAGCGGGAGATTCTCTGTCCGACGTAACATACACGTTTAAATCGTTAGACGAAACCGTGGCGAAAGTAAGCGAAACGGGTCTTGTTACTGCGGTAGGCGTGAGAGGCGGAACGACTATTCTTATAACTACCTCGGAAGGAAATACGTTAAGTATTCCCGTTCGCCTGTACGACGACGTTGCTCCGATTATCACGATTGACGAAAATACGATTTTCCCGACGACGGTTAAACAGTACGAGGAAATTACTCTGCCTAAATTTACCGCAACGGACGACTCGGGCGAAGTTGAAACGTCGTTGGAGTTGATCTCTCCGAAAGGTAAGATTTTCGACTTATCGCAAGACGTAATAAAGTACACTCCCACTAACGGCGGAACTTATACGTTTGAATATTCCGCCGTAGATCCGTCGGGAAACAAAGCGAGCGTTATCAAATCGGTTGAAGTTATAGCGGGCGAAGAATTAAAAGACTGGGTAAAATACGAAAGTTTCAACGCTTCGGCAAAACTTATCGAAAACGACGACGATTCCGTGAATTTCAGCGGCGAAGTCGGCACTATGCAATCTCAGACGGCTCATCAGGCGGTGGCTTGGTACAATAACCCGATTTTATTTACAAAACTTGCCGACGGATCGTATACGACCGTAGAATTTTCTTATTCTGTAAATTACGCTTTGGGTACGCCTATTGCAGACGGGAACGCTACCGAAAGAAATCGTTACTTCGGAATGTATCTCGTCGAAGCGACTTCCGATAATACCGTCGGAGCGGATCGCTTTGATTGGAACACCCCCGGTATACAGTTAATCATAGGCAAACGCGCCGCTCCGTCGGACAACGCGCTCGTCTGGTACGAATTACGAAGCGGAACGACTCAGTTATCCCGTCAGCACACGACCGTTATCGACGCAGGTGAAAACGCCGCCGCCGAAGCAAAGAAAACCGCAAAAGAACAGCGCGAAGGCGCGTACAGCAAGGGCTTGACTTATATGCCTTGGTTTAAAGACGGCGACGCGCGTAAATTAGCGACTAAATTTTCCACGGGCGAAGAAATCAAGGTGAAAATTCAATATATCGACAGCAGTTCGCCCGCATATGAAAAATCGTGGAAAGAAAATTATTTTATAATGACTCTCGACGAATTGTCGTTTCGTATCCCTGCCGACCTTGTTGCGGGCGACGGTAACGGCTTTACCCGTCAGGCTTATCTCGGTTTTAAACAGTACAGCGATAACGGAATTATTCCGTTTGACGTTCACATTTCAAAAGTGGTAAACGGCAGCGTCCGCAAAGTCGGATTTGCGGACGGAAATTCAACCGTCAGGAAACTCGGAGAAGAATTTGATTTATCCGCCGTTTCATACGACAACGACGGAAATG
>CAVLAV010000138.1:0-5463 GCA_963660735.1 bacterium | reverse complement strand
CAGGCGTGGCAATCCCCCTGAAAAAGTACGCGGCATATACTCCGTACTTCATTCCAACGGATTGCCGCGGTCGCTTTGCTCCCTCGCAATGACAAATTTTGCTTCCTCCTTCGGGGTAAACTTTCCCGATGAAACGGGTAAATGTCCCCGTTGAAACGGGGAAAATGTCGCGATAGCGACAAAAGGGGCGCGTCCGCCGCGTAGGCGAAGGTGGCAGGCGTAGCCTGCCGAAAAGGGGGCGTCCCCGCCGAGGGGAAGTGGCGGCAACGCCGCCGATAGGGGATAAAAAGTCCGTCATATTGAGCGCAAGCGAAATATCCCACCGAACTATCGCCCCTCGTACTGTCATTGCGAGCCGCAGGCGTGGCAACCCCCTCGAAAAAGTACGCGACATATACTCCGTAGACCTACACCCTCCCGGGAGTTTGCTTCGCTACGCTCGCAAAGACAGTTGAATTACCGTGTCATTGCGAGCCGCAGGCGCGGCAATCCCCCTGAAAAAGTACGGACACATACTCTTCGCTTACTCTCTCTTTAAAAAACAATCGTCTTTTCGTGGTCGAGGGTCGCGCAATGGTAAGCAATTATCCGTGAAAAATCGTTTTTTCGTTCAAGTTCTTTTAAATGCTCGTAATTAAGGTGTACGGGAAAACGCAAAAATTCCGCTTTATTCTCTTTAATAAGTCCTTCGGCGAATGAATTTTTTTCAGTCGTGCCCGTTATAACGACCTTTCCGCCGTCGTCGATTATTTGCCGCGCAATAGTTTGCGACGACTGTTTTTTCAGTTGCGGATCGCCGACGAGAACTACGCCTTTTTTTTGTCCGCGATAGGTGTGAACGGTCGCGTAAACCTTATCCGACCGATACCAAAACTGCTCGGAATCGTCGGGAATAAGATTTTGTAAAAACCGCTCTTCCGCATAAAAGCAAACGCTTTCTATTCTTTCGGTAAACAACTTAACGATTTCAAGCCCGCGCCCGAACTTCGGAACGGGAAAAAGCAGTATTTTACGCTCTTCCAAAGCGTTTTTCGTTTTTGCGACGAGGTCGTTGCACGCGCCTGCGTAATCTTCGACTTCCTTTCCGTAAGCGCAATCGACTACGGCGACGTCCGCACGCTCGTTTCGTATGACGTCGCAAGCGTAAACCTGCGAATTTTCGTTATAATCGCCCGAAAACAGCGCGCTTTTGCCGCCGAAGGAAAATTTATACCAAACGCTGCCCGCGCAATGTCCGCTCCTGCCGAATTTAATATCCAAACCGCGAAACTTTCCCAGTCCAGACGAGCAAAATTCTTCCAAAGCGACGCTTTTTATCGGCGAAAACTGCAGTTGCCGCAAAGTTTCGCCCGACGCAATCACTATTCCGTTAAAGCCTTTTTCGTAAAGCCACGGCACTGCTCCCGTATGATCGGCGTGCGAATGAGTTAAAAACAGCAAGTCCGCGCTTTTTATTTGCTCTTCGGTAAGTCGGGGATAAGGATTTTCCTCGTCGCCCGCCATTATTCCGCAATCGACTAAAAAATTGATTTTATCGCCGTTTATAAAAAAACAATTCCTGCCGTGTTCGCCCACGCCGCCTGCAATATACAGTTCCATATTACACCTTCTTTGGTTTGCCTATAAGGCGATTAAACGCAAGTAGCGCGGTGGTCGTAATAAGTACGCATATAACCGCCATCGCCATACCGAGCGACACGCTGCCTTGCTCGAATTCTCTGTTGATATAAGTGGAAACGACGAGCGTGTTGGGCGGAGCGAGAAGGCTCGCGGTTATAAGTTCGCGGAAAGCAATTATGAATATCATTATCCAACCCGCAAATACGCCGCGAAATATCATAGGCAGAGTAACTCGGCGAAACACGTAAGACGGCGAACCGCCGAACACTCGTCCCGCCTCGAGCAGGCTGTCGTTTATCTGCGTAAAAGCCGAAGTTACATATTGCACGGTGTACGGCAAATATAAAACTACGTAGGCAAGCACCATTATTCCGATAGTGTTGTACAGGGGTATCACTTTATATATCGCGTTCCAAAACAACATTATACCTATAACAAGCACTATACTCGGCAGCATTTCGGGCAACAGACTTACGCCTTCGAGCGATTTTTTCAAAAATCCTTTGGACTGTCTTACCGCAACGACTATTGCCGTGCCGATAACCGAACATATCGTTGCCGACGAAACGGCGAGAAACAAACTTTTACCGATAGAAGAAACCGCTTTGGGCGTTGCGAACAGTTCTTTATAATGCCCGAGCGTAAAATTGCCCGCGGCAAGACCGTACCCTCTCAACTTTATCAACGAAGTGGAAATTATCGAGAAATACGGAACGCCTATCGCCACTATTATAAGCGTTACAATCCACGCCCACGCAACGATTTGACCTATCACGGACAACTTACTGCGCGCGCTGCGGCTGCCTTTTCCGCTTACGAGCCGATAACTGTTCTTGTTCGTAATATAATTTTGCAACAGCCACGCGACCATACAAATGCAGACCAAAATAGCCGACAAACTTGCCGACCGACCGAAGTCTATCGGCGAAGTGGTTGAATAGCGGTGAATATCCGTGGTAAACACGTAAAAGCCTATACGCCGCCCGAGCGTGTACGGCGTACCGTATTCCGAAAGAGTTTTTACGAATACCAAAAGCGCGCCTATAGCGTAATTACCGCTAAGTAGCGGGGCTAAAATTTTTCTTAATCTCCGCCACGCGCCCGCGCCGAATATCGCGCCGCTCTCTTCGAGGCTTGCGGGAATATTAAGCATCGCGTTTTTTAATATCGTCATCAAAAAGGGGAATACGTGCAGGCTCATAACGAATACGAGTCCGCCGAAACAAAAGAACCCTTCCGACCAAGACCCCGTCGCGGGAAAGATTTGTTGAAAAAGTCCTCTTTTTTGCATAAAGAGTATCCAACCCATCGAGGCGATATAAGGCGGAGTCATAAACGGAATCATAAAGATTATATCGAGCCAACCGTGTCTTGCAAGTTTGGTGCGCGAAAGCAAAAAAGCGGTGGGCGCGGCAATAATCGTGGAACACAACACCACGCAAATTCCTAATAATAAGGAGTTGCTTATAGTTTTAAGATTATCGGCGTTTGCCAAAGTTTCCCTTACTTTATTTAAGTCAAGGCGGCCGTCAACAACGACCGCCTTGGCAAATACCGCTATTAAGGGGCAAAGAATCAAACCCGCAAGTAAAATAAGCAAAAACGCAACGGACAATTTGCTTTTCAGGTTGATTTGTTTCATATTTCCTCCGCTTATTTGCAAAGTTTATTGAGTTGCGCGGCGGTTTCGGACGCTACTTTCATCATTTCGCTCCAGTTAGTCGCAATCTGCGGAATATCGGAAAGGTTGGTTCGATTTGCACATTTCACGTCGCTGCGACCGGGCAACAAGTACGCGTCGCCTACGAGTTTTTGCGCCTCGTCCGAGAAGAGGAAATCTATAAACGCCTTGGCGTTATCCTTATTCGGGGCGGTTTTCAAAATCATCGCGGGGCGAGGATTTACTACCGTTCCCGACGCGGGATAGTAAATTTTAAGCGGTTCGCCCTTTTTAATCGAAGAGTACGCGTTGTAGTCAACGCCCGCTATAAGTATTCCCTTTTCTCCCGTGGTAACAGCCTCGAGCGCGGCTTTGTTCGCTCCGGGAACGCTGAGTCCGTTGTTTGCCCAGTCCTGCATAATCTTTTTGCCGTCCGCAATTCCCGTAACGAGTCCCGCAAGGAAATCTTTGCACGCGCCCGATTTTTCGGGGTCGGGTATCGCTATGTTATCTTTATATTGCGCGTTTGCGAGTTCCGACCAGTCGGCGTTAAGTTCGGGTACGACGGTGGTATTGTAAATAACGCCTACCGCAGACGCACTGTAACCGAACAAAGTCTTTTCTTCGTCTATCCAACCCGCGTTTATCTTATCGGCGTTTGCGGGTTCGTAACTAATCAACTGATCGTCGGCTTTCATAGAAAGTCCGTCCGACCAGGACGCAAGTATTACCACGTCGGCTATCGGGTTGGCTTTTTCCGCCTCAAGCCTGGCAAGAATTTCACCAGTAGTACCTTGGAATTGTTCCACTTTTACGCCCGTCTTTTTAGTGAACGCGTCGGCAAGTTTGTCGGCAAGCCCCGCAGGACTCGGCATATAAACCGTAACCGTTCCCGAAAGCCCCGAACCGCCGTCCGACGAGCCTCCGTCCGACGAAGTGCTTGCGTTTCCGCAGGCGATTACGTTTGCAAAAATACTCAAAACGAGTGCTACGCATAACAAAATTTTCTTCATAAAATTACCTCTATAATTTGATTATCTGATTTTTATCTATATAAACGGACGCCGTTTCGCCCGGTATAGCCTTTTGGGAACTATAAAAAGTCCATACGAAATCTTTATAAAGCAAATTTATCTCGTAGGAATTGCCCATATATTGAACGCTGCGAACGGGCAGTTCAAAGTGCAACGCGTTATCAGACGGCGTTTGCGAAATCGCCTCGGGTCTGAACGTTTGCGTATCGTCAAGTCGGTTGGACTTACCTATAAAACTCGCCACGAATTTGCTCGACGGATGGTGGTAAACGGTTTCGGGCGTGCCGTACTGCTCTATGCGTCCGCCGTTTAAAACCGCTATTTTATCGCTCATACTCATAGCCTCGGTCTGATCGTGCGTTACGAAAACGGAAGTCGAACCGAGCGAACTTACCAAATCTTTCAGTTCGTGCCGCATTTCGTCCCTTAAAATGGCGTCGAGCGCGGAAAGCGGCTCGTCGAACAAAATGCACCCGGGTCTTACGGCTATCGCGCGGGCAAACGCCACGCGTTGCTGTTGTCCGCCCGATAATTGATGCGGATATCTTTTTTCAAAACCCTCTAATCGGACTATGCGCAGGGCGGAATTTACTTTTTCTTTTAAATCCTGCGTGTCCTTTCTCGCCCGCAAGCCGAACGCCACGTTTTCAAAAACGGTCATATTCGGCCAAAGCGCGAAATCCTGAAAAACGAAACCGAGATTTCTTTTTTCGGGCAGAACGTTTATCTTGCGACTTTTGGAAAACACGCACTCGTCGTTTAAAGTAATTTCGCCGTCGTCGGGAGTTTCCAAACCCGCTATCATTCTCAATAAAGTCGTTTTTCCGCAACCCGAAGGACCTAACAGAGTCGTAAAACTGCCGTCCTCTATCGTCATAGTCGTCGGAAGGATAATTTGTTTTTTATCAAAACTTTTCGTTATCTGACTTAATCTTATTTCCATAAAAATTTCCCTTGGTTCTCCTTTAAGTTTACTATTTTTTAAGATTTTTAACAGTCAGCGTTTTGTAATTTCTTTGTAAAGAAACCGTAAACTAAACGAAGGCGGCGCGGAGCATTTTGCTCCGCGCCGCCTTTATTATTTTAATCTTGTACGTCATATTGAGCGCAAGCGAAATATCCCACCGAACTATCGCCCCTCGTACTGTC
>CAVLAV010000137.1:0-5525 GCA_963660735.1 bacterium | reverse complement strand
GTTATAGGGTTACTGTACGGCGAGGGCGACTTTAAAAAGTCTATGCTTACCGCCCTGAATTGCGGCGACGATACCGATTGTACGGCAGGTACTGTCGGCGCGATTTTCGGACTTATGCACGGTACGGCGGGTATTCCCAAAGACTGGCGCGAACATATAGGCGACGATATCGTTACGGGCACGATAAACGCGTGTCTGTCTTTTCCGAGAGTTAAAACCTGTACCGATCTTACGGAAAAGGTCGCGTCGCTTGCCCCGTCGGTGTTAAGGTTTAACCGTATGAACGCCGTAACGGTAGAACTCGGTGATTCTTTCGAGTGCGACGATAAGGAAATCGAGAAATTTCTTTTGCCTTACGGTAAGTGCGAAGAAACCGACCCTATGCGCGCGTCGCTTTTCACTTTAAAAGAAAACACGCTGCAAAAAAAGGTCGGCGCAGTTACGGCGATCGTGAGTTGTAAAGAGGGGTTCGTCATATCTGCCGAACAGGAAAAAACTCTTGAAATAAGAGTTTTGAATAACGTTAAGGCTTACGGAAATTTGCCGCATACCGTTAGGGTAAAACTGTGGCTACCCGAGGGTATGACCGCCGATAAGACGGAATTCGATGTTTTTGCGCCGCACTGGACGCCGTTTACTCTCGACTGTATTTCCGAGATAAAAGAGGTTAAATTAAAAGCGGAAACGTTGTCCAAAGCGATAAACGAAGTTTTGTTGGAAGTTTCGGTCGTAGGCAGTTATTCACGGGAATTTATTCCGTTAAAGTTTGTCGTGGAATGATATATTTTAAAAACGCGCTTATGCCGATATAAACGGCATAAGCGCGTAATTTTTAAATGAAAGCGCGATGTTTGATTACGGATATGAAAAATTAGATAGTATGACGGAATTGAACCTATTGCCGTAGTTGCTTGACAATATAGTGCGAATACGTTATAATCCATTTGAAAGTTGGTCGATATTTCAACCTATTTTCAAATGAGGTTATAAAAATGAATAGAATTAAACGGGAAAGTTACTTAAACGAATTGATTAACCGTAAAGAAAACGGCTTAATAAAGGTTATTACGGGAATTCGTCGTTGTGGAAAGAGTTATCTTTTGTTTGATATGTATTACGATTATTTGCTGTCGCAAGGCGTATCGGAACAAAACGTGGTAAAAATATCTCTTGAAGACGAAGAAAACGAAGAACTTCGCGACTCCAAAAAGTTAGCAGGATATATTCGCGACAGGCTGAAAAATAATGGGGATATGCACTACGTTTTTATAGACGAGGTGCAATACGCTATAAAAAAGAAGATTTGAAGAGTGATAAACCTCTGCCTCTTTACGGTGTCTTAAACGGACTTATGAAAGAACCTAGGACGTATACGTTACGGGTAGTAATTCAAAACTTCTTTCTAAAGACGTTATGACCGAATTTCGCGGGCGCGGTGACGAAGTAAGAATATACCCGCTTACGTTCAAAGAATACTATGATTACGTCGGAGGGGATAAGGCGGATGCTTTTGAAGGTTACGCTCTTTACGGCGGACTTCCGCTTGTTTTATCTAAAAAAATGCAGCGTGATAAAGCGAAATATCTTTCCGACCTTTTCAAAGAGGTGTATTTTAAGGATATTGAGGAACGCTATAATATCGCTATGCCCGAAGTAATGGAAGTTTTAACGGATGATTTATGTTCTTCCATAGGTTCGTTGACTAACCGGTAAGACTCTTTATTTCTCTTTTGAACCTATAAGCCAACGCAACTACTTCATCCGGAGTAACGGGCATAAGTTCCATATATTTTGTTTCGTCACCGAAATCTTTTTTTGCAAGCGCTTTAAGCCAGTCTGTTCTTACGTACATATAAGGTGTGTAAGAATATTTGTCGATAAGCATAGGTATCGCATACAGCTTACCATCCTTATAAGACGACGCAAGAATATTTTCCTGTTTAAGTGCGGCAAGTTCCGCTTCCGTTTTTCCGGTCAAAAGGTCGTTATCCATCGTATTATATTCAAATATCTGCTTAGTATGCGGAGAAGCGTATTTTTCATAATACGGCGTAAGATCAATCAACATATCCTGATCGTACAATTCGGAAAACGTCATTTCGTTACACGGAGTTATATCAGGCAAATCCTGATCGTACATATTGTTTGTAACCTTTGTCGAAATACCTGACGAATCGTCAGAAAATTTTACCGACAAATCAAGGTTCATTACGCTTTCCCACAAATCATAAACAGCATTAGAACCTACTCTTTCATCACCGAAATATGAATTGGGTTTATCTACAATTTGTCCGATAGAAAGAGACACGGTTTCTTCATATCTGTGAAAATATCCGTAGTCGGGTAAATTATCGGTTTTGCCGCTGTCATTCTTGTTTCCGCAAGCCGCTAAACTCAAGCAACAAACCAATGTAAGAAATATACTAATTATTTTTTTCATCATATCGCTCTCCTTTATCAGGTCTTATTTTTATCAAATTTTATTTTTTAATGCCGCGCTATCCTCGGAAGATATATTTTTACCGTATTCGTTCAAAAACGTCACTTTTTCTTTTTTCTCATACGTATGGATCTTAACGGAAGAAGTCTTGAGCAAATTAACAAAATCCTGTCTCATATAACAATTCCCCGTTGTTTTACCTAAATATATATCGGTAATGCCTGCCAACAGTTCGGGATTTTCAAGAAGCTGAGTATCGGTAACAAATCTGACCTTTCTACCGTTGCTTCCCGACAAAAGATTATAATCTTCCATAAGAAACGTCGTCATAATAGTTTTCTTATACAGAATATCTGCAGTATTTATTAAAATAACTTTTTCGGGATCATAATCGGCTCTTGGCGTTGCATTATAGAAAGCTATAGGATATTGAGCAAGAGTATCTTCATATTCAAGGACCTGTGAATAGGACCAATTAGCCGTATTAAGATATTTAATTCCCGCTTCCCCCATTTTTTCGGCCTGAACAATATATGGCGATAGCGATTTATCTCCTAAAGCTATCATTTGCTGTATCGTCGGATGGCTATATCCGTCAATTTCCGAAGCATATTCGACTTTATCGGAAACAGAAACGTAATCGATCGAAAAATTGTGCGGAAAATTCGGTCCGTCATCGGTATGTATTATATCGCACACTTTAGAAGCAAGATACGGATCTATAAGACCTCTCGCATAAGTTGCGGCGGCATCCCAATAACAGCCAACCTGCAACGCAAACGGAATGTCGGGATTAATTTTCTCGAGCGCCTTATCGAATTTTGATGAGAGATTAAGAACTTCTCTCTGTCTGAAAGTCTGCCAGTCAAAATAGAACATATCCGAGAGTTGCTTTGGTTCTATCTCATCAAGACTATCCCAATCGGAAACGTTAGTTCCGTACGCCGCATCGATTGCTTCAGGGGTAACAAATTTATTCTTCAGATATTTTTTAAAGGCATTTATTGCCGGTTCGCCGTAATCAAGAATTTTTCCGTCGCCAACGTCGCAGAAATACTCAAGTTCGCCATATTGAGAGGTTCTTGCATGGATTCTGAATACTTTGTCGCCGTATTTGTCGGAAATATGAGACGCGAAAGCCTTGAATGCGTTGACCATAACGTTTACGGTTTCTTCATCTGAAAAACTCGGCGAAGCGCCCCTTCCCGAAAATTCGTAGACATTTCCGTCGGAAGTCTTCTGTAATTCGATCTCGTCAGCCCAGGGAATACCGATTGTCCAATACATAAGGCTGGTACTTATATACATATCCGCCTTGATTATTTCGTCCATAATACTGTCGATATACCTGAAAGAATATTCGCCTTTGGTATATTCAAGCGTTTGCCACCTGAACGTAAAGTCAACCGCATTATAACCCATATTTTTTATAACTTTGATCATTGCGGCGGCGTCACCGGATGTTGAAATCATCCAATCCCATAATGAAAAAGTAACAAATTTATCCGGCATATTAATCTCCTTCTCCGTACTCGGACTTTCTTTCGGCTTTTCGGAATTGTCTCCACAGCCCGCATAAATAACACACATTATCATTGCCAATAAAAAGCAACATAGTTTTTTTACCATCTTTTCCTCCGATTATCGCTATGGTTTTTCATATAGCACAAATATATTAACATAAAAAATGTTGACTGTAAATTGTCGAATTGTTGCCAAATGTTATCTACGAAAATAAAAAAATCTTACGAAGCAATTCCCTTCATAAGATTTTTTATTTATTATAGTATTATTTTATCAGCCATAAAATGATTATAACTTTGTATCATTTTATCAACGATTTGCAATTTTTCATTGTCATATTTAAGTCTTTCCGTCGCGCTCATTTTTGAAAACGCTTCAGGGGAACAACCCATTCTTCGTTTGAAAACAATAAAAAACCAATTATAATTGTCATAACCGACACTTGAAGCTATTTCATAAATATTTTGTTTTCCGTCGCTTATTAACTCGCAAGCCTTTTTAATTCTGAAAATTTCTAAATATTCGCTAGGCGACATACCTGATTGTTTAATAAACATCTTATATAGGTAACTTCTGTCGTAATGTAAGGCATCCGCCATTTCAGACACCTTAATTCTCCCTTTGTATTGCACGCTTATATATCTCAGCATATTATAAAAATTTTGTTCTCCGGTGGTTGCGGTATTCCTTGATTCGTTCGGATACGCTTCAATAAGCCATGCCAGAAACAAATAAAGATTTCCTAAAGCTTTAATATTCGGCGCGAACTCACTTTTATACGAAGTAAAAATATCATCAAGAAATTTCTCTGTTTTATAATTATCCAAGATATTTGTTATCGGGTTGGCGCCGGTAAACCTCGTCATAGACATTATCGACTTCGATCTTAATCCGTCAAATCCGACCCACTTGTATTTCCACGGATCGTCAACGTCCGCTTCGTAATAACACAGATCCTCGGGTGAAACCAAAAAACAATCCCCCGCCACGATGTCGAATATTCTATCTCCGAGATAAAGTTTACCCTTACCGGAAAGAACGTAATGAAATACATAACAAGCTTTCTTATCGGGACCCCAACAGTGTAGCGGATTACATTCCTCGTACCCGCTTTCATAGACCACAAGATCAAGCCCGATATTGTGGTTGTCAACATAACAATCATAACTAGGATTATGCAAATAATTATCAACCTTATTCATAATATTATTTTATCATATAAATAACCTAATGTCAAATATCGAATTGCAGGGAAAAAATCGTATAACAATTCAAAGCGGCAAGGGAAGTAAATACTATTGCGAATAAATGAGCTACTCATAAATATTAAGCAATGCCTAAAATTTTATAATAAAAGCGAAAAAGTTTGCTCGCAAGGGCTTTTTCGCGACCTATTTCAACAGAAACGGCGGATTTGCTTCGGCAAAGACGTAGGCAACTACGGTTGCGGACAAAATCTTGTTTTGTCACGTTTCGATGTTATAATAAAAGCGAAATAAGCCGTTTTTAAGTAAAAAATAGCAAAAATAGAGTCTTTTCATAGCGATTAAGGGTATTGAGT
>CAVLAV010000136.1:0-5568 GCA_963660735.1 bacterium | reverse complement strand
CCGTACTTTACTCCAATGGATTGCCGCAGTCGCTACGCTCCTTCGCAATGACATTGAATTTTTAGGTTTTGACGCAAGTCTATTGCGAGCGTTAGCGTGCTGAATTCTCTTGTCATCGCGAGCGTTAGCGTGGCGATCCCCCTGAACTATCGCATTGTCGGTTATTCAAGGGGATTGCCGCAGTCGCTACGCTCCTTCGCAATGACAGAGAAAATTCGGGGCGTAAGTCCGATGACGAGAAAATGCGTGGCACGAAGTGCCGATAGGGGACTAAAAATAAACTTTAAGGACTGAAAACGCTTTAAAAGTCCGTTTTTGCGCCGCAGTCCTCTCGCGTAATTTAACCGAAAAAGGAAAAAGATGCTTAAATATATACTTAAACGATTAGGTGTTTCCATACTTATTCTTTTAGGCGTGTCCGTCTTATTGTACACGCTTTTAAGGTGTATGCCCGCGAGTTTCGTCGATCAGCAAGTCGCGGCGTTAGGTCAGGCAGGTTCAGTCGATCAGGAGTTCGTCGCGGCAATCAAAAAGGCTTACGGACTCGACACCTCTATACTGCAAGGCTATTTCAACTGGCTCGGTAACGTTTGCAAACTCGATTTCGGCAACAGTTTCTTAAGCCACAGACCCGTTCTCGACGAAATTTTCAACGCCGACAGACTCGGAACTTCCTTCATAGTCGCGGCAATAGCCACGGTGTTTGAATTCCTTATAGCAATACCCCTCGGCATAACCGCCGCTACCCATCAGTATTCCGTAAGAGATTACACGGTAACGGTCTTCGTGCTTATAGGTATATCCTTGCCGTCGTTCTTCTTCGGTCAACTGCTTAAAGACTTGTTTGCAAACAAACTCGGTTGGTTCCCCATTTCGGGTATGAGAACGCCCGGCGTTTCGCTCGGCGGCTTCGCACAGTTTACCGACTATTTGTGGCATATGTTTTTGCCTATACTTACGGTGGTAATTTTAAGTATCGGCTCTCGTATGAGAATGACGAGGACGAATATGCTCGAAGTTTTAAATTCCGACTATATCCGTACCGCAAGGGCGAAGGGGTTGTCCGAAGGCAAGGTTATTTATAAACACGCCTTCCGTAACACTATGATACCCGTCGTAACCAGCCTTGCGGGACTTATCCCCTCGCTTTTCTCGGGCGCGATGATAACCGAGTCCGTTTTCGATTTAACGGGTATCGGTAACTACGCCTTAAAGGCTATGACGCAGGCGGATATCCCCGTCATAATGACTTATAATATGTTCCTTGCAACGCTGTCGGTTCTGGGCGTTTTGCTTGCCGACCTTATGTACGCGATAGTCGATCCGCGCGTTAAACTCGCTTAAAAGGAGATTGCTTAAATGAAAGACGAAAAGGAAGAAATGATCTCCCCTATAGAAGAACAAGCGCAAAGCGAAGAGATTAAAAACGAAAGCGAAGAATTCGTAAATCAAAACGTGGGCGAGGTTATAACCGAGGACGAAGGCGAAAAGCCGCTTGATAAAAACGTAAAACTTATGAGTCCTATGCGGATGATTCTGCGCAGGTTTTTCCGCTCGAAGTTATCGGTGGCGGGCATAATAATGCTCGTTGCGTTGTTCGCGTTCTGCTGGCTCGGACCGCTCGTTTATCACCCGTATTCTCCCACCGAAACCGATTACAGCGGTAAAGTCGAATATACAATAAACGAAATTATTACCGAGGACGGAAAAACGTTCAACCAGGTGGTCATAAAGTATAAGAGCATTAACGACCTTGCCGAGCCTTCCGCAAAACACTTGCTCGGCACGGACGAAAAGGGTATGGACATTTTCACCCGTTTAATGTACGGCGGAAGATTGTCGCTTACTTTGAGTTTCTTAACCGTATTTTTAATATCCGCGCTCGGCATAATAATGGGCGGTATCGCGGGCTATTACGGCGGCGTGGTCGATAATATCATAATGCGACTGTGCGACGTGCTTATGTGTCTGCCTACACTACCGTTGATGCTTATAATAGGTACGGTTCTTGACGCAAACGGCGTTAAGTCGGAATATTATATTTATTTGCTTATGGGTTTGCTTGCCCTGTTCTCCTGGACGGGTATGGCGCGCCTCGTTCGCGGACAGATACTTTACCTGCGCGAGCAGGAATATATGGTCGCCGCCGAGGCAATGGGTTATTCGGCTGCGAGAAAGATTTTCAAACACCTTATACCCAACATTTTGCCGCAGATAATCGTTACTATGACGCTTTCGCTCGGCAGTATGATATTGTACGAATCGACGCTTTCGTATCTCGGCTTGGGCGTTAAAATTCCCAACGCGTCCTGGGGTACGATGATAGAAATAATTTCCAAACGCCCCGATATACTTAAAAACAACTTTAACGTATGGGCACCTTCGGGCTTGTGCATTATAATCGCGGTGCTTGGTTTCAACTTTATCGGCGACGGTTTACGCGACGCGCTCGATCCTAAACAAAGGAGATAATATGGACGGAAAAAATACTACGGAAAAAAGCAAAAAATCCGAAAATCATTATCTCACCGGCAAGGAGATAAGAGAAATAGCAAAAGCCAACGCCAAGGAAATGCGCAGGCTTGAAAAAGCCAAAAACCGCAAATGCCCTGAGTCGGAATATCTCACCGAGATGAAAGACGACGGAAATATTCTCGAAATTGAGGATTTACATTCCTACTTTTTCACCGATCAGGGCGTAGTCAAGGCGGTAAACGGCGTTTCGTTTAACATTCCCATAAATTCCACGGTGGGCGTGGTAGGCGAGTCGGGTTGCGGTAAGTCCGTAACTTCAATGTCGGTAATGCGCTTATTGCAAGGTCCTACGGGACAAATAGTAAGCGGTTCTATCCGCTTTAAAGCCGACGATTTTAAACGCGACGAAAAAGGTAAGCCTATCCCCGTGTACGAAAGGGACGAAAACGGCGAAATAGTCTATGCGCCCGTTTTGGATAAGGACGGCAACCCCAAACTCGATAAAAACGGCGAGCAGGTATTAAAACCCGTACAAAAGGTGCGCGAAAACGGCATAGGCGTTTACGAAACCGAAGAAAAGGTTTTCGATATAGCCAAAATGCCCATAAAGCAAATGTACAGGTTGCGCGGCAGACAGATGTCTATGGTCTTTCAAGAGCCTATGACTTCGCTTAACCCCGTGTTTACCATAGGTAACCAACTCGACGAAGTTTCGCTTTTGCATATCCCCGGCGCGACTAAGGAAATAGCCAAAAATCGCTCTATCGAGATGCTTAATATGGTTGGTATCGCTATGCCGGAGCGCGTTTACGCCTCCTACCCGCACGAACTTTCGGGCGGTATGCGCCAACGCGTTATGATCGCTATGGCGCTTGCGGGCGAACCTCGGCTTATTATCGCCGACGAACCGACTACCGCGCTCGACGTTACCATTCAGGCGCAAATTCTCGATTTGTTCAACGATTTAAAGCGCAGAATAAACGGTTCTATCTTGCTTATAACTCACGATTTGGGCGTTATAGCCGAAATGGCGGATTACGTCGTCGTTATGTACGCGGGCAGAATTATCGAAAAAGGCACGGCTTCGGAAATATTCCATAATCCGTTGCACCCGTATACCAAGGGCTTGCAAAAGTCTAAACCGACTATGAAATCCAACAGCGAAACGCTGTTCAATATCCCCGGCAACGTTCCCAACCCCGTGGATATGCCCGATTATTGCTACTTTAAAGAAAGGTGCTCGGAGTGCATAGGTAAATGCTCGGGCGCTTATCCCGAACCGATACAGGTAAGTCCCACGCACTTCGTGGCTTGCCACTTGTACGCGCAAAAGGAGAACAAACGCTGATGTCCGATAAAAAAAATAAAGAGGTTTTAATAGAGGAAACTGTCGCTTTAAAAACCGATGACGGCGTCGTAAGCGAAGAAGTCGTCGTCGAGCAGACCGAAAAGGGCGAATACGCCGATTTCGACGATTTGGCGGAAGCGCAACTCGAACAGGAAAACCGCGATAAAAAAATAGAAGAGGATAAACTTTTACCTCCCGACGAAAACGCTTTGCTCGAAGTAAGGCATTTGAAAAAATATTTCGTTTTAAAAAAGACCATAACGGGCAAGCCTTTGTCTACGCTTAAAGCGGTGGATGACGTTTCCATTAAGATAAACCCGGGCGAAACGCTCGGCATAGTGGGCGAGTCGGGTTGCGGTAAAACCACTATGGGCAGAACGGTGCTTAAATTGCATCAACCCACGGCGGGTCAGATTTTCTTCCGCGGCGAGGATATAGCGGCTTTTAAACCCAAGCAAATGCGCCCGTTAAGGACTAAAATGCAGATAGTCTTTCAAGATCCGTATTCGTCGTTGCCGCCGAGAAGTACGGTAGGCGATATTTTGTCCGAACCCGTTTTGGTGCATAAAATCGTACCCAAGGACCAAGTTAAGGACTACGTTTTAAAACTTATGGAAAGTTGCGGACTTCGCGATTATTATTACGAGAGATACCCGCACGAATTTTCGGGCGGTCAGCGTCAGCGTATCTGTATAGCGCGCGCGTTGGCGGTTAATCCCGAATTCGTGGTCTGCGACGAACCCGTTTCCGCACTCGACGTTTCCATTCAGGCGCAAATCATCAACCTGCTTAAAAAGTTACAAAAGGAAAGGGGACTTACTTACTTGTTTATTTCGCACGACTTGTCCGTAGTAAGGTTTATTTCGGATAAAATCGGCGTAATGTACCTCGGCTCTATGGTGGAGTTCGGTACTAAAAAAGAGATATTCGAGCATCCTATGCACCCGTACACGCAAGCGTTGTTTTCGGCTGTGCCTAACCCCAACCCCGACGAGAAATCGGAAAGAATATTGCTTTCGGGCGATATTCCTTCCCCCGCAAATCCGCCCAAGGGTTGTAAGTTCCATACGCGTTGCCCGCACGCAACCGAAATCTGCAAGCACATAGCGCCCGTTTATAAGGAATACGAAGAAGGGCATTTTACGGCTTGCCACCTCTATCCGCAGGACTGAAATGGGTAAAAAGAAAAAGCAAAAAAAAGAAAAAGTCGTCTATTACGACGACGGATCTTCGATAAGCGATATGTCGGAGGTAAAACCTTCGACGGTTGCAAAAATAGTCAAATCCAAGTCGAAATCGACCTTCGGCGAAAAGTGGAAAACGTTTTGGGAGGCGTTTAAAATGATGCTGCTCCCCACGTTTATCGCGCTCACGGTACTGCTCGTTTTGTATTTGCTGTTGTCGCTTTTAACGAGATAATAACGTTATAAGTTTGTCGAACTTTGTAAAACGCAGGTTTTTACAAGGTTCGACAATTTTTTTGTGTTCACGGCGAATTTAGTCGAAAGCCGCTTATTGCATTTTTCGACAATCGTCTTTGACGAATTATGCCGAAAGCCGCTCTTTACAAATTTCGACAATATTTTATTTGTCATTGCGAGGCACGAAGTGCCGTGGCAATCCCAGTGAAAAAGCACGCAATATTTACCCCGTACTTTACTCCAAGGGATTGCCGCGGTCGCTATGCTCCCTCGCAAAGACAGTTGAATTTCCGTGTCATCGCGAGCGCAAGCGTGGCGATCCCT
>CAVLAV010000135.1:4996-5573 GCA_963660735.1 bacterium | reverse complement strand
GAGCGACGGTCTCCATACCGCCGATAGAATGAGCGAACGCCGAAAAGAAATCCTTAAACGGCCTGCCCGCCGAAAACGCCTCTTACAACTTATCGACGAGCGGACTTTTGTCCGCCTTGCCCGAGTCGATAAAGTCGTAAAGCAAAAACGCCGCCACCGCCGCGGCTACCGCCAAAAGCGCGGCAGCCGCGGCGGCTATATAAGAGCCTGCGCCTTTCTTTTCGGTAATTTTACCCCAACCGCCGTCTTCTATAAGTTCTTCCGCGGCACGCGCCGCAACGTAAAACAAATAAAAACTTATTAAAAATCCGAAGCGGAGCGCGTAACTGTAATACGAACCCATATTCATAAGCAGCATACTTTCGTCTATGAGGCACGGGAACAATAAAACGAGCAACGCGATAAGCAAAAATCTCGCGCGCTTATCCTTGGGTTTGCTGTGCAAAAAATAGACCGCGGAAAGGCACACGAATATCGCGTCGGAAAATATATAGGTAAATTTGGCGTACAAATGGGTGTTTATATCGCCGTTTTGCACTTGATTTTGAGTGTAAAAGGAAAATACTCGGGTAAATAG
>CAVLAV010000135.1:0-4986 GCA_963660735.1 bacterium | reverse complement strand
GTATTCCTCGCCGAGGAGGTCGATGCGAAAAACGCGGGCAACAACACGGGCAACGCCGCCGCTATCGCAAGCGCGAACGATAAACATACCTTGCCTATCTTTTCGTTCAGTTCGCTCTTTTCGCCGCACACGGCAAAGTAGATAACCGCAAGCGGGAAAATCGTAAAAAACGAAAAACAGGTTATCGAAAAACACGCGTAAAGCATAAGCGTCAACGACACGGCAAAAAGTTTAACGCTCCCTTTTTCGGCAAGCGAGATAAACCCCGCTCCAACGAGGGGCATATATATCATAAGGTCAACCCAAATTATATAGGTGTTGGCAACGTATAAGTAACCCGAAAAAGCGTATAAAACCGCGAGAACCGCCCTATACGCCGACGGAATTTTTTTAAACGTCCTGTTTAAAAACCATAGCGCCGAAACCGACGAACACGCGACTTTAAGCGGCAGAATAAAACTCACCGCGTAAACGGCGCGACCCTTGCCGAATAATAAAAACAACGGCGTAAACGGACTTATCGTGCAGTAAGCCAGAATACCGAAAACGTCCATACCCGCGCCGAGATTAAAGGTATGGAACAATCCGCTTTCTCCGCTGAAAACGCTGAAATAATGCTCGATAACGGGCGCGACCTGCGCAAGCATATCGTAACTCGCTATAACGGGTTTTCCGAAAGGATATACCCCCGCCGCCGCTTCCGCTACAACGAAAACGAGCAACACGAAAACGGGCGCGGCAAACCACGCGTAATTATTCGCAAAAAAAGTTTTTATTCTGTTTTTATTCACTACGCCGTTCATATATAGAACATTTTAGCACAAAGGCGAATTTTACACAATGATTTTAAAGCAAAAAAGGAAAAAGATATGCCAAACGGTTGATTTTTAAGCCGAAAAGGTATATAATACGATAGTAGCACTCGTGGTGCAACGCTTACGGAGGCGTATCGAAGCGGTCATAACGAGGCGGTCTTGAAAGGCACTTTATTTCAGGTAGTCAAAACGATACCGAAATTTCTACAAACTTTCTCGGAAATAGAATATGCTTTCGTAAAAAGCCTTGATTTTACTGTTTTTATGTGATATAATATTTAGACATTAAAGCAGTCAAAACGACAGTAAATTTTCTACAAACTTTTTGCAAATGCCGTTTTTTCTACAAATTTTTCTACAAATTTATTTTGGAGCAGTCATTTTTTGTAGAACTACGATGGTCATAAAAACCACACAAGCGTTTGTTTGAAAATATACTATAAATAAAAATTTGGAAGGTTGGCAGAGTCCGGTTGAATGCACTCGATTTGAAATCGAACGATGCTCTGAAAAGTATCCGGGGGTTCGAATCCCTCACCTTCCGCCAAGTGAAACCTAAATCGAATACGAAAGTGTTCGGCTTAGGTTTTTCTTTTGCAAAAATTCAGGTCTTATCTGCGTTTTCGTTTGTCGGCGTGCCGTCGTTTCGGTCTTGTCGGGGTTCGTATGGGTGTGTTCGTATCCCTTTATCCGTAGCAGTTGCAGACGGTTTTATGCCGCGAAAGGTTCTTGACGTGAGAAAGGAGTGTGTCAGGCTATCTTGCCAAAGGCAAACGAAAAGCCCCCTTGGGGCTGTCGGTTGGCGGTTTATTTGCCTACCGACACGCTCCGCAGAGGCTCGGGTCAAGAACACCGTGGAATAAATCGTCTGCGTATGTATCAGATACGCATTATAAGTCTGAAATCTTTAAGTCCGTAATACTCTCTGTTTTGAATTACATACGGCATTTTAACATTTTTGTCGTAAAAAGAAAAACCCTGACTTTCGTCAAGGTTTATCGTCTTTGGGGTATTGTAGATAATTATCATTTTGTCGTCATACAACTGAATTTCTTTTATAAAGTAATTTATCAGTTGTAGCGGCTCTTTTTCAAGCGCGGATTTGTAATAGTCAATTATTTGCTCTTTGGAAAGTCTGAACGCCGTTTGAGATTTTTCAATCGTCAATCGCTTTTCGATGTCGGTCAGTTTTTCTTCGAGTTCTCGCATACGTTTCATAACCGTTGCGCTTTGTCCGCCTAATTCTATGGCTTGCATAATATTGTTGATTGTATTCTCGGTTTGGCGTTTCTCTTTTATGAGATTTGTTAAAACCGAGTTTTGTTTTATGCGGTTTTCCTGCACTTGCAGTAAATACGTTGCCATTTTATCTAATATTTCGGGGCGTTGCATTTGCTCGCATACGTTGTCAAGCACATATTTTTCGAGTATTTCCTTTCTGACTTGCGATTTCTTACAGCCGCTTTGGTGTTTTCGTCCCAAACATTTGTAATAGCGTATTTTCTGTCCGTTTTTAGCCGTTCCGCATTCCGCAGAAATAGGACTTCCGCAATATCCACATTTAACTTTGTTGCGAAGTAAATACACGACTTCAACGCTACGAGTTCCGTATTTGTTGGTTTCGGTCTTTCGTCTTACGTTTTCGTAAATCTCCGTCGGCACGATTTGCGGATACATATTTGTAAAAACTTCGTTGCCGTGTCTGTATATACCCGAATACTTTTCGTTTTTGAGTATATTGTAGACAGTATTTCTCGCAAACTTTTTACCGCGGTTGAAAATACCTCTTTCGGTAAGAGTTTTTATTATGTCTTTAACATAAACGCCTTGCGCGTATTGGTCGTAAATAAACCTTACTACTTCGGCTTTTTCTTCGTCAATTACGACTTTGTGATTTTCTACTTTATAGCCGTAAATGATTGTTCCGCCCGTAAAGTTGCCTTTTTGTCTTGTTTCGTTCATACCGCGCTTTACCTTTTGAGAAAGTTCGGCGGAGTAATATTCGGCGTAGCCCTCAATCATACTTTCGAGTATAATCGCCTCGGGACTGTCGGGAATATATTCCGTAGCGGAAACAACTTTAACGCCGTTGTCTTTAAGCGTTTTCTTGTGTTTCGTGGTTTCGTATTTATTGCGCGAAAACCTGTCGAATTTGTAAACGAGTACGATACTGAAATCGTGTTTTTTACTATCTTCTATCATCTGACGGAAGTCGGGACGATTATCGTTCGTACCCGTCATTGCACGGTCTATATAGGTTCTTAAAATGAGTATGTCGTTGTTTTTCGCATACTCGTTACATACACGGAGTTGTCCCTCTATGGACTGTTCCGTTTGGGTATCGCTCGAATAACGAGCGTAAATAACTGCTGTTTTCAAAATTGGTTACTCCTTTAATTTTATTTTTAGATTTGTCTTTCGACGGGAACGGAGAAAACGGAAACGAATTAAAATTGTTTTCTTGCGTGGCTTACGGCTTTTCTCGTCAAGGGTTGCGCCAAGCAATGCACTTTACCCTTGACGAAAAAGTCGTTTTCGTTTAACCTTTCCCGATCCGAAAGACTAATTAGTTGCAATGCGGCAACTGCGCTATAATCTTTTTGCTTACCTTTCCGAGAATTTCGCCCTCGTTGATACAAGTGAAGTTATCGAAAAGCAATACTTTGCGGTCGTCAATTCCGAAAGTACAAACCACATCTTCGTCCAAAACATCCGAGCGGAAGTAAGTCGGTAATTTCCCGCCGTAGACTAAACGCTCGCCGGACTTTTCCATATACTTCGTTATGTATTTTGCCGCCTCGGAAATGTCGTCCTGCGTGGCAATGTCCTTGAAATCGTTACGTCCGAATTGTTTCAGAAAATGTGTATTTTGGTATGTCGTTTGCATACGGTGGTTTCGCGTGTCGTAGTCTTTTACTTCTTCGAGTTTTCCTATCATTTTGCCGTCGGGGATATAGAAAATACCGTGAAAATGTAATCTGTTCGTATCTTCGCCGCGTTCCCATACTCCGACGTATTTCCAACTGTTACGAGCGACAAGGTGTTTGAGCGTATTTGAAAGTTTTTTGCGGAACGTTTCTTCGGTGTGAAGTTCGTTCGAGTAGGTAAAAGTTACGAAATAGTTCCAGTCTTGCAAACGCAACTTTCGCATTAGCCTTACTTTGCGTTTAATGGCGTTGGTTTTCATTCGTTCGGTGTGTTTCTCAACGAAAGCGTTTAATTCTGCTTTATCCTTGAAATCGTTTTTCATAGCGGCTTTTATATGCGCCTTGCGTTCTCGCTTGGGTAGCGATTGGCTCTCTTTATATGCCGTTTCAAAGCGTTCTTTCGGGGTTTCGGGCGGCGTTATGTCTGCCGTCGATTGTTGTTTCATAGGTTTAACGGTGTGCCTTTTACAGCCTTTTCCGCTCGGAAACGTTCCTTGCGGTATTCCGACGTAATGACTGCCGTCAAAATAGATTTTCATATTTGCATAGTTCATAGTTTTTACTCCTTGTATTTTAGATTTTTTGTGTATGGCGAAAGAAAATAAAAAAACGGCAGAATACGAAACACCATACAATTTCATACTCTGCCGTTTACAGTTCGGTTTAATTACAATTCAGTTTAATTCGGTTAGTTTAAGTCATAAATAGATTTCCGTTCAGTTCCTTTCATTTCGTTTATGTTATCGCTTTTAGCGTTAATTTCTAATTTAATATTTTTCTATTTACTCGGTTTAGTTAGTTTATTAAGTTTTTAATGCGTAATTTTTCGGCTTTTAAGTCAGGTTTCGTTTTTGTTTTCGGTTTGCGTTTGTTGGTGTAATTCGACTATCCTTGAAAAGATACTTTCAAAGAAAGTTCGTTTTTCGCCGTCGGTCAACGCCTCGATATTCGGCTCGCCGACGGCTACGACTTTTAACTCGGTTTGCAGCATTTTTTCGTCCTCCTTTTTTTGAAATAGATTTTATTACCCGAACTCGCAAGATTTTTGCGACTTCGAGAAAATAATAAGGTTTCAATATGCAAATTCTTTGCACGTTGAAAATAATATCCTGCAAATACGACGGATTTTTTCGTATTCACGGAAAAAAGGAATAGAAAAAGGACGTAATACGACCGTAAAATTTCGTACTTCGCCCTTAAAATGCCGCCTCCGACCCTGTTTTCACGGGTGTAATGTTTTTCAC
>CAVLAV010000134.1:0-5586 GCA_963660735.1 bacterium | reverse complement strand
AACAGCCCCGGCGGCAGCGTTACCGCGGGACTTGCCATTTACGACACGATGAACTTTATCAAGTGCGGCGTTTCCACTATATGTATAGGTATGGCAGCGAGTATGGCTGCGTTTTTGCTTTCGAGCGGCGAAAAGGGCAAGAGATACGCCCTGCCTTCGAGCGAGATTATGATTCACCAACCGCTCGGCGGCGCGCAGGGTCAGGCGAGTGATATAGCCATTCAGGCAGAGCATATTTTAAAAATCAAAAAGAACCTCAACGAAATTCTTGCCAAAAACACGGGCAAACCTTACGAAGAGGTTGAAAAAGATACCGACAGGGATAATTATCTTTCCGCCGAAGAGGCGCTCGAATACGGACTCATAGATAAAATTTTCGTTTCGAGATAATACGCTATAAGGCGGTTTTCGCATAGGAGAGAGTATATGAACACCAACAATAAAGACGAAAATTCGTGTTGCTGTTCGTTTTGCGGAAAGCCCAAGGACAAGGCGAAAAAACTCATCGCAGGTCCTAACGGCGTGTACATTTGCGACGAGTGTATAGAAATTTGTCGCGAAGTGCTTGCCGAGGAAGAGCAAACCGAACAACCCGAAAGCGTTAAACTTCTTAAACCCAAGGAAATTAAAGAAGAACTTGACAAATATATAGTAGGGCAGGATAAGGCTAAAAAAGTTTTGTCCGTAGCCGTTTACAATCATTATAAGAGAGTAAACAATATTGCCGAGAGCAAAAAGAATAAAGACGATACCGAGATTGAAAAAAGCAATATATTGTTGCTCGGACCTACGGGTTCGGGTAAGACTTTGCTTGCGAGAACGCTTGCAAAGATACTCAACGTGCCTTTCGCGGTTGCCGACGCCACCACTCTGACGGAGGCGGGCTACGTGGGCGAGGACGTTGAAAATATCCTGCTTAAACTCATTCAGAACGCCGATTACGATATAGAAAAGGCGCAAAGAGGTATAGTTTATATCGACGAGATAGACAAAATCGCGAGAAAGAGCGAAAACGTGTCCATAACTCGCGACGTAAGCGGCGAGGGCGTGCAACAGGCTCTTTTAAAGATTATCGAATCGACCGTGGCGTCCGTACCCCCGCAGGGCGGAAGAAAACATCCGCAACAGGAATTTATCCGTATAGACACTACTAACATTTTGTTTATATGCGGCGGAGCGTTCGTCGGTTTAGATAAAATCGTCGGCAGAAGGAAAGATTCTTCCTCGCTCGGCTTTGCGGGCAAACTTAAAGAGGAAGTCGAAACGGGCGACGCTTACGTAGACGAAATTCAACCGCAGGATCTGACCAAATTCGGTCTTATTCCCGAATTCGTCGGCAGAATGCCCATAGTCGTAGGCTTGCACGCCTTGGACGAAAACGCTTTGGTAAAGATTATGACCGAGCCGAAAAACGCCATAGTCAAGCAGTATAAAAAACTCGTGGGACTCGATAACGTGGACCTCGAAGTTACCGACGACGCCGTAAGAGAAGTGGCTCGCCGCGCGATTGCGCTTAAAACGGGCGCAAGGGGTTTAAGGACTATTTTCGAGAACCTTATGCTTGACAGTATGTACGAGATACCGTCGGAAGAGGGCGTTGAGAAAGTCATAATAGACAAAGACGTCGTTCTCGGCAAAAAGCAACCCGAAATAATCAAAAAACAAATAGCGTAATATTATGCAGCGATGGCGGCGGCGAGTTTTTTTAACTCGCCGCCGTTTTTTATTTATCCCCTATCGTCGGTATTATTGCTCCCTCGCCTCGCAAAGACACTTTGTCATTGCGAGGCACGAAGTGCCGCGGCAATCCCCCTGAAAAAGTGCGCGGCATATACTCCGTAGACCTCCACCCTCCCGGGAGATTGCTTCGTCGCTCCGCTTCCCTCGCAAAGACAAGTAAAAAAAGTACGTCATATTGAGCGTAAGCGAAATATCCCACCGAACTATTGTCTTGCTGTCATTGCGAGGCACGAAGTGCCGCGGCAATCCCTTGGAGTAAAGTATGGGGTAAATATTGCGTACTTTTTCGAGGGGATCGCCACGCTTACGCTCGCGATGACACGGAAATTCAACTGTCTTTGCGAGCGTAGCGAAGCAATCTCCCGGGAGGGTGAATTTCCGCAAAGTAAATGCTTTATCACTTTAGTCGTGGGATATTTCGCTTACGCTCAATATGACGTGCTTGTTTATGGTGTGTAACGACGAAAAACCTACGCAATTTCGGTTGACTTAACTTTGCGAAAAGAGTAAAATATGCTTACTCTATTTTAAATAGGTGATTTATGAGCGGTGCAGGCGGCACGGTGAAAAAAGAATCGGGTATAGATTTAACCCAAGGCAAAATTTTTAGTAAATTACTCGCGTTTATTTTGCCCATAATGGCGGCTAACTTGTTGCAGGCGTTTTATAACGCGGCGGATATGATAGTCGTTTCGCTTTCGGGCGAACAGGAGGCTGTCGGAGCGATAGGCACTACGGGTACGCTCATTACGCTCGTATTCAGTATATGCGTAAGCGTTTCCATAGGCGCGAAGGTCGTTATAGCGCGCGCTTTGGGCGAGGGCGACGAAGAGGCGGTTAAGCGCGCCGTAAGAACGGCTGTCGTAACGGGCCTTTTGTTCGGTCTTTTGTGTATGGGCATAGGTTTAATCGTGGCAAAACCCGCTTTACAACTTTTGGGTAATAAGGGCAGATTGCTCGATTTATCCGTTTCCTACACGAGAATTTATATGTACGGCGTTCCGTTCGTGTCGCTCACCAACTTCTTTACGGCTATTCTGCACGGCGAGGGCAATTCCAAAACGCCGTTCGTCGTACTCGTTATTTCGGGACTTATAAACGTCGCGCTCAACTTATTTTTCGTACTCGTCTGCAAAATGACGGTAGACGGCGTCGCGCTCGCAACGGCTATTTCCAACGGCATTTCCGCAATCATATTGTTGGTTATACTTATGCGCGAAAATTCGCTTTGCAAGGTCGTTATAAAAGAACTGCGAATTTATAAAGACTCGTTTTTAAAAATGCTTGCAATCGGCATACCCGCCGCGTTGCAAACGGTGGCGTTCTCGGTGTCGAATATGCTTATTCAGTCGTCCATAATCAAAGTGAACGATATGCTCGTAGGTCCTGACGCCGACTACCAACCCGTGGTAAAGGGCAACTCGGTCGCCACTAATATAGAGTCATTTTTGTATACCGCCGCAAGTTCCATAGGACAGGCGTCGGTTTCGTTCGTCGGACAAAACGCGGGCGCGAAAAAATACGACCGCATTAAAAAGGGTATGATGGCTCTGTACGCTATTTCCTTTATAATTCCGTCGGCTTTCGCCGCGATAGTCATACTCGCCCGCGACCCGTTATTCGCCTTATACGGCGTTTATCACGCAGAAAGCGGTCTTGGAAAAATCGCTTACGAGGCGGCTTTGAAAAAAATGCTCATAATGTTTATTCCCTATTTTACGCTCGCGTTTATGGAGTTGGGTTCGGGCATAATGCAGGGTTTCGGCAAGGCTTTAACCGCCGCCGTATGCACGCTCACGGGCGCGTGCGTGTTCCGTATTATTTGGATATTCACGGTTTTCGCCGCCGATCCTACTTTGGAGGCTATCTATATTTCCTACCCCATATCGTGGATTTTAACCGCCGTCGCGCATTTCGTTATGGCAATAATCACGCTTAAAAAACTCAACAAAAAAGCGGTTGCCAAGGAAGACTCGGAACGGCAAATAGCATAAACCGCCGTTATTTTGCGGGCGCAAGCCGAAAGGCTTGCGCCCGCATTTTTTATGCAATATTTGATTATATAAGTCGCAATATTCGGGCGTTGACATTTGCACGGGGACTTGTTAAAATATTAGCGTACAGGTAGGTGTTATTATGCTTAAATGGCTTGAAAACGCGGTTTTTTACGAGATATATCCCACGAGTTTTTACGACTCTGACGGCGACGGCGTGGGCGATCTCAACGGCGTAACGCAAAAAATGCAATATATAAAATCGCTCGGCGTAAACGCCGTGTGGCTCAATCCCTTTTATAAGTCGCCTTTTAAAGACGGCGGTTACGATATTGCCGATTATCGCCTCGTGGATAAGCGTTTCGGCACGAACGCCGACCTCGACGCGCTCATAAAAGCCTTTCACGATAACGGAATAAAGGTGATTTTGGATCTCGTGATAGGGCATACTTCGGATAAGCATTTTTGGTTTAAACGGTCCGGGAGTGCAAAGCGGAATAAGTACAGCGACTACTATATTTGGACGAACTCTAATTTCGAGAGTTATCCCGAGATGATTTACGGACTTACAAAGCGCGACGGCGGCTATATGAAAAACTATTACGCAAGCCAACCCGCGCTCAATTTCGGATTTAATCAAACCGACGAAAGATACCCGTGGAAACTGCATTATACGGACGAGCGTTTAAGACCTTTGCGCGAAGAAATCCTCGATATTATGCGTTTTTATCTCGATAAGGGCGCGGACGGTTTCAGGGTGGATTTGGCGGCTACGCTCGTTAAGGACGGTAAAAAATTCGACGGCGACAAGGCTTTCGAGGATACTTCCGAGGGGTTAGAGGGCATAACTTGGCTGTGGGGACAAATCCTCGGCACTCTCCGCAAGGAATATAAGGATAAAGTTTATATCGCGGAATGGGTCGTTCCGCAGGATTCTATCGCAAAGTGCGGTTTCGACGCGGACTTTTTATCGCACGATACCTTTGCTTTTAACGAACTCTACCGTAACGAGCCGAACGGCAATCTTACGCCTTATTTCGAGCGCGGCAAAAATTATTTTTCGCACGAAGGAAAGGGCAGATTGAGCGAATTCGTAAGATACGCCGAATTTTTGTATTCAAAGATAGGCGATAAAGGGTGTTTTACCTCGCCCACGGGTATGCACGACGAAATACGAATGGCTACGGGCAGAACTCCCGCCGAAATCAAGACGATATTCGCCTTTTTGCTTACTTTAAAGCAAATACCTATGATTTATTACGGCGACGAAATCGGCTTGCGACACGCGTTTGGACTCAGTAAGGACGGCGGCTCTATTCGCACGGGCGCGAGAACGCCTATGCAATGGACGGAAGAAAAAGGCAGAGGTTTCAGTAGCAAAAAAACGACTTATTTGCCCGTAAATAAAGATAAGGGCGTTTCGGTCGCCGCCGAGGAAAAAGACGAAAAGTCCGTTTTGAATACGGTTAAAAAACTCGTTGAAATAAGAAGAACTTGTCCGTGTTTAAGCGTTTCTGCGGAGCAAAGGTTTATAGAAACGGATTATCCCGCCGTTTACGAGAGATTTAACGGCGAGGAAGTCGTAACCGTTATGATAAACCCGTCCGATAAATCGTTTACGAGAAACGCGAAAACAGACGAGATTTTAATAAGCGAAAATTGCTCGGTAAGCGGCGGGAGTATAACGCTCACCGCACAAAGTTTCATCGTTTTCAGAGGGAAAAGCATATAATAAAAAGTTCGTCATATTTTGCTTGCGCTTAATATGACGTACTTGTTTATTCGTCTTTGCGAGGAAGCGAAGCGACGAAGCAAACTCCCGGGAGGGTGGAGGTCTACGGAGTATATGTTC
>CAVLAV010000133.1:0-5606 GCA_963660735.1 bacterium | reverse complement strand
CGCATTGCCGAGTGCGGTGGCTATTATAAAACCGAGAAAAGTTTCGTACAGGGTAGTGCCTACATGCAACCAGAGATTGCCGCTTACGGCAAGATTTTTTATCGTGGAAATTATACGCGAAGGCGAACTCATTAAAAACGAGTCTATAACGCCGAACCTCGCGAGCATTTCCCACAACGCGAAAAAGACTATTAAAATCGCTATACGCATCGTTATAACGAAAATTTTATTATTTCTTTTGCCGCGCAGATATACTAATCTTTCGCGTGAAATATCATTCGTTTTTCTCATCGTTAAGTTCCCTCCACAGCCTTTCAAACCACAACGAAAACCCGGGGCATTCGCGCCGTTTGAGCGGAGATAAATTTTTATCGGTATCTAATTCGTGTACGTTAAGAATTTTAGACGGCCTTGACGACAATACTATAACTCTGTCGGAAGTGGCTATCGCCTCGGATATATCGTGCGTTACGAGTATAGCCGTTTTCTTTTCCGATTTTATAATCGAGTACACGTCGTCGCAAACCGCGAGCCGCGTTTGATAGTCGAGTGCGGAAAAGGGTTCGTCTAACAGTAATAGTTCGGGTTCGGCGGCAAGCGTTCTTATAAGCGCGGCGCGCTGTCGCATACCGCCGCTGAGTTCCTGCGGGTACGATTTTCTGAAATCCCATAACTTATATTTTTTTAAGAGATTTTCTACGATTTTGCAAGTTTTTTCATTTTTGCACTTTTTAATTTCAAGCGGCAAAAGCGCGTTTTGTTCGATAGTCCGCCACGGGAAAAGTTCGTCCTTTTGTAGCATATACCCGATAGAGGGGTGGGGCTTTGTTACGACTTCGCCGTTAAGCGTAACTCTGCCGCCAGAGGGTTTTATAAGTCCCGCTATTATCGAAAGCACGCTCGTTTTACCGCAACCCGACGGACCTATAACGGATACGAACTCTCCTTTTTTAACCGTAAACGAAACGTTTTCAAGCGCTTTAATCTCGTGCTTTAATGTGTGATAGGTAAGAGATATTCTTTCGAGTTTCAAAATTTCGTTCATCTGCCGTAACCTCCGCCGCCATTCAGGTTTTAGCGTAAACCTCTTTGTAAACCTTTTCGGCTATTTCGTTATAAGCGATTTTTCCGTGTTCGACTCTTTGCGCAAGTTCGCCCGCGTTCTGCATTACGTCCTGTAAGTTGTTAAACGCCTTTTCAGTCATAGCCATTTCGGTAACCCAAGCGTCGATTTCCTTATAACTTTTCAGCGCGACGGAAACCGAATTGAGCGAAGTATCGGGGAATTGTTTAAGCAAACTTTCCGCAACCGTTTTTTCATCCGTTTCGCCTAAATATTTTATCGCCTTTTGCATAGCGCGCAAAAATTTTTCTACTACGGTCTTATTTTTATTGATATAACTTTCAAGCGCCATAAAAGCGGTGTAGGGTATTTCGCCGCTTTCTTTTCCTACGCTCGCCACTATATATCCTTTACCTGCCGCTTGATATTCGCTTGCGGTAGGCTCGAAAAGCGTGGTATAATCGCCCGTGCCGCCGTCGAAAGACGGACCCATCAAGTTAAACGCTATATCGTTGTTTAAAGTTACGTTTTCGCCGTTTTTAAGTCCGTGTTTGTTTACTACGTATTCAAAAGTCATAGCGGGTACGCCGCCCGTTCTGCCGGCAAGTATTTCTTTACCTTTAAGGCCTTCCCATTTAAAATCGGGTTCGGCTTTGCGCGAAACCAAAAACGAACCGTCGCGCTTGGTAAGTTGCCCGAAAACTCTCGGATAATCCTTTTTGCCTTCGAGATAAACGTAAGTCGCGGCCTCTACGCCCATAAGTCCTATATCCGCGCCGCCCGACAAAATCGCAGTCATCGACTTATCCGCGCCGCCGCCGTTCGTAAGTTCTATTTTAATTCCTTCCGCATCGAAAAATCCGTTTTCCATCGCTATGTATAGCGGTGCGTAAAAAATCGAGTGCGTAACCTCGTTCAGTCTTATAACGGTTTTTTCGTCCGTTTGTTTTTTGCACGCGTTAAGCGGCAGGCAAAGCGCGCATATCGCTAATACGGCGCATATAAATTTTTTCATTGCAATCTCCTTTAAAGTCGCAGGCGTTTTGTCGAAAATTTCGCAAAAATTTGCGCCGACGGCTATATAATTATTTTATGCCCGTTTACTTTTAATTGACAATATCGGGTAAATGGTATATAATAAGAAACAGTCGTACAATTCTAAATTTATTCAGTCGCTGTGAAACTCTCGTTTTACGGTTATTATTACTATCGGAGAAAATTCAGTTATGGAAGAAATGTCAAAGACTTACGAACCCAAATCGTTTGAAAGCAGAATATACGCGGAATGGGAAAACGCCCAGGCTTTTAAAGCCACGCCCAACCCCGATAAAGTTCCGTTTACAATAGTTATTCCGCCGCCGAACGTAACGGGCCAACTCCATATAGGGCACGCTCTCGACGAGTCTATTCAGGACAGTATCATTCGTTTTAAGCGTATGCAGGGGTACGAGGCGTTGTGGCTTCCGGGAACGGATCACGCGTCTATCGCTACCGAAATCAAAGTCGTGGATATGCTCAAAAGCGAAGGTCTTTCCAAAGAACAAGTCGGAAGGGAAGGCTTTTTAAAGCGCGCTTGGGAATGGAAAGAAAAATACGGCGGCAGGATAATCGAGCAGTTAAAACGCCTCGGCGCGTCCTGCGACTGGTCGCGTATTGCGTTCACTATGGACGAAAAATGTTCCAAAGCCGTTAAAGAAGTATTCGTCAATCTCTATAACAAGGGTCTTATTTATCAAGGCAAACGTATAGTAAACTGGTGTCCCACTTGCAAAACCGCGCTTTCCGACGCGGAAGTCGAATACAGCGAAGAGCCGTCTTTCCTCTGGCATATAAGATACTATTTTAAAGATAGCGATAAATACATCGTCGTTGCTACCACTCGTCCCGAAACTTTACTCGGCGATACCGCCGTTGCGGTCAATCCTTCGGACGAAAGATACGCAGACCTTATAGGCAAAACCCTTATTCTTCCCATAGTAAACAGAGAAATTCCGCTTATAGCTGACGATTACGTTGATAAATCTTTCGGTACGGGCGCGGTTAAAATTACCCCCGCGCACGATCCTAACGACTTCGAGGTCGGTTTAAGACATAATCTCGAAGTTATACGCGTTATCGGCGACGACGGCAAGATGAACGATTTGGCGGGCAAATATGCGGGTAAAGATAGGTACGAATGCAGAAAACTTATCGTTGAAGAACTCGAAAAACTCGGCAATCTCGAAAAAATCGAACCGCACGCGCACAACGTAGGACATTGTTATCGTTGCCACGATACCGTAGAACCGACCGTTTCCAAACAATGGTTCGTTAAAATGGAACCTCTTGCAAAACCCGCAATAAGCGCGGTTAGAAGAAAGAGTATTAAGTTTACCCCCGCAAGATTTACCAAAATTTACTATAACTGGATGGAAAACATCAAAGACTGGTGCATTTCGCGCCAACTTTGGTGGGGACACAGAATTCCCGCATATTATTGTAACGATTGCGGCGAAATGGTTGTTGATAAAAACGAACCTGCCGTTTGCCCGAAGTGCGGCGGTAAATCGTTCAGGCAGGACGAGGACGTTCTCGATACCTGGTTCAGTTCCGCGCTTTGGCCGTTTTCCACGCTCGGTTATCCCGACGATACCGAAGATTTAAAATATTTCTATCCCACCGACGTTCTGGTTACGGGGTACGACATAATTTTCTTCTGGGTCGCGCGAATGATATTCAGCGGAATAGAGCATACGGGCAGAATACCGTTTAAAGACGTGCTTATTCACGGCATAGTCCGCGATTCGCAGGGCAGAAAAATGAGTAAATCGCTCGGCAACGGAATCGATCCTCTCGTTATAATAGACGAGTACGGCGCGGACACTTTAAGATATTGCTTGCTAAACGGTATTTCCGCGGGTAACGATATCCGTTATTCGCCCGAAAAACTCGAGGGTTGCCGCAACTATATCAACAAGATTTGGAACGCGTCGCGTTTCGTACTTATGAATCTCGACGGAAGAAAGATTAAAAACGATCTTTCGGAGTGTAAATTGTCCGCTGCGGATAAATGGATACTTTCCAAACTCAACGGGGTCGTGAAAGACGTAACCGTCAATATGGAAAAATACGAGATAGGTCTTGCTTGCGCCGCATTGCAGGATTTCGTATGGTCGGATTTTTGCGACTGGTATATCGAACTTTGCAAACCTGCGCTTTACGGCGACGACGACGCTAAAAAAGACGACGTCGCAAGCGTTTTGTGCGCGGTATTAACCGATACGCTTAAACTTCTTCATCCTTTTATACCGTTCGTTACGGAGGAGATTTATTCTCATATTCCTAACGCGAAAGGTATGCTTATTCGTGCGCCGTTCCCCAAGTATAACGCGCGCAGGGCGTATCGTAAGGACAGGGCGGTTATAGAAAAAGTAAAGGAAATGATAAAGGCTCTTCGTAATGTAAAAACCGAAACGGGCGCAGCACCTTCGACTAAAATAGATATTTACGTCGTAACCGACGATAAAAAACTCGTAAACGACAATAAGATTTATTTAAATCGCCTCGTCAACGTAAAGGATGTTAAATTCGTAAACGCAAAAGAGGATATTAGTGAAAAGGTAGTTTCCAAAATACTCGACGGAATAGAAATTTACGTTCCGCTCGGCGAACTCGTAGATTACGACAAGGAAATTTTAAGACTTAAAGGCGAACTCGAAAAAGCCGAAAACGAGATTGCAAGGGCAAACGGAAAACTTTCCAACCAAGGTTTCGTTGCGAAAGCCCCCAAAGCGTTGATTGACGGCGAAAAGGCAAAAGTCGCTAAATTTACCGAAATTAAAGAAAAAATACTGGCAAGTATTGCCGAACTTAAAAATTAAAAACTATTCCGCCTCGCCGCGGCGCGGCGAGGCGGAATACGATAAACGCGGCGTTTGCCGCAAGGAGCAGAATGAAAGAAAAAAATAGTTTAAAAGTACGCTTTCTCGGCGGAGTGGGCGAAATAGGAAAGAATATGACCGCGCTCGAATACGGCAGGGACATTATCGTAATCGACGCGGGACTTACTTTCCCGAGTGCGGAAATGCCGGGCATAGATCTCGTCGTACCCGATATAAGTTATCTCGTTCAGAATAAGGACAGGGTGCGCGGAATAGTTTTAACGCACGGACACGAGGATCATATCGGCGGACTTCCTTACGTAATAAAAGAATTGAACGTTCCCGTGTACGGAACGAAACTCACGCTTATGCTTTGTGAGCATAAACTTAAAGAGCAGCGCTTGCCCGATTATATGCTTAATTGCGTAAGTTCCGGTACGCAGGTTAAACTCGGTTGCTTTACGGTTGAATTTATTCACGTAAACCACTCCATTCCCGGCAGTTGCGCGCTTGCGATAAATACGCCCGTAGGCACGGTTTTCCATTCGGGCGACTTTAAAATAGATTTAACGCCCATAAACGGCGAAATGATAGACCTTCCGCGTATATCCGAAATAGGTAAAAGAGGCGTAACGCTTTTACTTTGCGAATCCACCAACGTGGAGCAGGAAGGTTATACTATG
>CAVLAV010000132.1:0-5607 GCA_963660735.1 bacterium | reverse complement strand
ATTGCCGCGGTCGCCTTGCTCCCTCGCAATGACAAATAAAAAAGTATGTCATCGCGAGCGATAGCGTGGCGATCCCCTTGAAAAAGTACGCAGTATATACTCCGCACTTTACTCCAAGGGATTGCCGCGGTCGCCTTGCTCCCTCGCAATGACAAATAAAAAAGTATGTCATCGCGAGCGATAGCGTGGCGATCCCCTTGAAAAAGTACGCAGTATATACTCCGCACTTTACTCCAAGGGATTGCCGCGGTCGCCTTGCTCCCTCGCAATGACAAATAAAAAAGTATGTCATCGCGAGCGATAGCGTGGCGATCCCCCTGAAAAAGTACGCAGTATATACTCCGCACTTTACTCCAAGGGATTGCCGCAGTCGCTACGCTCCTTCGTAATGACAGTAAGGCGATAGTTCGGTGGGATATTTCGCTTGCGCTCAATATGACGGTAGGAAACGGCTACGCTCGTTATTTAAATTCAAGACAGTCGCGGGGGAGATAGTTGAGATAAGGCGAGGGGGCGCGGTCGTATTCGTTTTGCCCGTAGATTTTTTTGGACGGGTAGGTTATTATAAGTTTGCGTTTCGCCCTCGTCAGAGCAACGTAAAACACCCGTTTTTCTTCGGTTTCGTTGCCCGAGGAACGCGCGGGGTAGGACGGAATTTCGTTCTCGCTCGCGCCCGCGAAAATAACTTCGTCAAATTCGCAACCCTTGCTTTGATGTACCGTTATAAGCGGTACTTTTTTTAATTTTTTTATGACCAAATCCATCTGACTGCCCGAGAGTGCGACGTTTGCAAGCAGTTCGCCTAAGTCCTCGAGCGGATTTTCCGTATTCTCGACGGAACGCAAAGCAACGTATAAATCGTTCGCGCTTTCTCTGTCCTCGATCGGCGAATTAGGCTTGATGAGCGAGTACGAGGACGCAATATCCGTAATCGCGCCGCGAATATTCCCCGCCGCTATTTCCTCTTTAAAACGGCAGATATCGTCGCAAAGCGGTTTAAACGCCTCGCGGTTGGCGGTAAGCACGCTCTGCCTTACCGCGGCGGACGGAATGATATACTCCTCGAGCATTATCTTCAAGATTTTTTCGGTGGCGGTTACGTCGGCGAAAGCGTCGTGAGCGCGTTCGTTCACCACGCCGAATTTCTCGCATAAAGTGGCGAGTTTGTAATTTTTTTCGGCTTTAAAAAAGGTCTTGGCTATTTTAAGCGTATCGAAAAAACCGTCGGCGCTTATCGGCTCGCCGCACTTTTTCGCGCTTAACAGTAGCATTATATCGTCGAATTGCGAGGAGTTGTGTCCCACTAAAACGCAACCGTCGCTAAATAGCGAAAATCGCGTTATAGCCTCGTTTATACTCACTCCGCCGTGCTCGGCGATATATTTTTTATCGTAGCCGTGGGTGGAAAGCGCGCCTGCGGAAATTTCCTTGTCGGGCATAACGAAAAGATTAAACTCACCGCTTTCGCCGTCTTTTCCGAACTTTATAGCCGAAATCTGAATAGGCTCGTCGTCGTAAGGGTCTGCGCCCGTCGTTTCCAAATCGTAACAAACTATGCGGTTCTCGTTATAAGCCTTAATCAACCTGTAAAAAGCGTCGCCGTAGCGGTAGGTATCGGGTTGTAAAAAGTCCGAAACGCTTACGCCCGCCGTGCCGTAGTCGTTCAAAACGCTTGCCAAACCCGTTTTTACGCGCTTTAAGCATCGCTTTATAACGCGCTCCATACTCGCCGCATCGCTCGGGTTGACGGTGAGCCGCAAAAACGCGAGAAAGTCTTTCACCACTGGTTTTTTATAAAATTGATAATCGGCGTTGGCGGTGAAAAACGGTATTCGCTCGGTTACGGGCAGCGCGCGATTTATACTCGTAAATTTGTTGTAAAGCGCGGCGAGATACCTGTTGGAACGCGCCATTATGCAGATATTCGTTCTATCGCCCGAGTAATTTTTAATAAGGTCGTAAATTTTCCGCGCTTCGTCCAAATCGTCGCCGCATTTTAAAATAGTGATTTTTTCGTCGGTTTCGCTCACGGGTTCGGGCGGGATAACCGCCGTGCCGAAAGCCGCCGACAAGTAGCCTCGCGCGGCGTTTTGCAAAATTTTGCCCGAACGCCTGTTTACGGTAAGGCGAATTTCCTCGGCGTTGAAGTTTTGCTTAAAGTCGTTTATAATTTCCTCGGGCGCGCTGCCGCGCCAACCGTAAATGGTTTGATTTTCGTCGCCGCAAAGCATAACGGTGGCGTGCGGAAAAAACTTGCGGACTATTTCGTACTCGGTCTTGCTCGTGTCCTGAACCTCGTCTAAAATAATAAGTTTATAGGCGGTCAAGTCGGCGTCGCCGTGAAAGACTATATCTTTCGCCATATAGATAAGGTCGTCGAAGTCGAGAAGGTCCGATGAGAAAAACGCGTCGCGGTAGCGGGTCATAAATTCCGCTCCGCGATTTTTTATAAGATTGAAAAAATTGTAATCGGTTATTTTCGCGCCGAATTTTCGGGTGGAGAATAACTCGCAAAAATCGGGATTTTTTAAAAGAACGGCTATCGCCGCGCCGAAACCTTGGGATAAGCGGGGCGAAAAACCGAGTTCGTCCCTTTGGCGTTTTATTTCGGATATTATACGCGAAAACTGCTTTTCGGGCAACACGGTTTTTTCGTCGGGGTCGTCGGATTTTTCCTTAAGCATAGAGTCGGCAAGGCGTTTGGCGGTTTCGCCCACGTCCACCTCGTCGGCAACCGAAAAGGGCGTTTTCACGCCCTCGGAAGAATAATAGTCTTTAATAAGCCTGTAACAAAAGCCGTGCAGAGTGTATACGTTTACCGTCGTTTCGCCGCAATAAGTAGTAACGTCGGCTTTGATTTCCTCTTGCGCTTTGACGGTAAAAGTAAGGCATAAAATCTCGGCGGGGGTTATCCCTCGCTTTAACGCCTCCGCGACTTTATGCGCTACGGTAAACGTTTTGCCCGTTCCCGCGGGGGCGAGCAAAAGTACGTTTTTATCAAAAGCGAACACCGCTTTTTCTTGTTCGGGGCTTAAATTCATTCGGATAAAAGTTTTAAAGAAAAGTCTATGCGGTCAAGAGTTTCTTTTTTGCCGATAAGCGCAGCCATTTCGGTCGCGCCGCCGGGGGTAACGCCTTGTCCCGTAATCGCTATACGCATAACCCAAAACAGCGCGCCGCTCTTAACGCCGTCCTCGGCGGCTTTTTCGGATAAAGTCTTGTAGAGAGTATCGTTATCGAAAGCGTCGATATTCGCTATATAGCCGCGTATTTTGGGTAAAAGTTCGCGCGCGACGGCGGCGCTCGTCTTGTTCTTTTTGTTGTCGAAAAGGCTTAAATCGTAAGGTTTAAGTTCGGCGAGCCAGTCTATTTTTTCGGGTATTTCGCCAAAGACTTCTATTCTCGTATGCAAAAGGTCGGCAATCTTTTTAAGGTCGAATTTTCCGTTTACCGCCGATTTTTCGAGATACGGCAGTGCGTGAGCGTAAAACTCGTCTGCGGAAAGTTCGCGGATATATTCGCCGTTGAGCCAACGCAGTTTAGCCTCGTCGAAAATAGACGGCGAACGCGAAACTCCGTCAAGGGTGAATAAGTCCACCATTTCCTGCAAAGTCATTTTTTCCACGTTGCTGCCCTTGGGCGACCAACCGAGCAAAGCCACGTAATTTATTATGGCTTGCTTTAAGTAACCCTTGTTTATAAAGTCGTCGAAGTTGGCGTCGCCGTAACGCTTGGAAAGTTTACGGGTGGAATCCTTCATAATGGTGGGCAGGTGAATATACACGGGGCGTTCCCAACCGAACGCGTCGTACATAAGGTTGTATTTGGGGGTGGAAGAAAGGTATTCCGTGCCGCGGATAACGTGGGTTACGTGCATAAGGTGGTCGTCCACCACGTTTGCGAAGTTGTAGGTGGGCATACCGTCGCTTTTAATAAGCACGTTGTCCTCGAGTTCGGAATTTTCCACTCTTATATCGCCGTAAATTTCGTCGTGATATTCGCTCACGCCCTCGGTGGGAATATTCTGGCGGATAACGTAAGGCTCGCCCGCGGCAAGTCTTTTTTCGACTTCCTCTTTGGAAAGGTGCAGACAGTGCTTGTCGTATTTTCTGTTGCCGTTTTCGTCGGTTAAACTTTCAAGCCTTTCTTTCGAGCAAAAACAGTAGTACGCGCCGCCTTTTTCTATAAGTTCCTTGGCGTACTTTGCGTAAATTTCCTTACGTTCGCTCTGTACGTAAGGTCCGTATTCGCCGCCTATATCGGGACCTTCGTCGTAATAAAGTCCCGAGCCTTTAAGCGAGGAATAAATAAGGTCCACCGCGCCCTCTACGAATCGCTGTTGGTCGGTGTCCTCTATGCGCAGAATAAAATCTCCGCCGTTGTGTTTTGCGTACAAATAGGCGTATAACGCCGTGCGAAGTCCGCCAAGGTGCATAAATCCGGTAGGACTTGGGGCGAATCTCGTTCTTACTTTTGCCATAAAATTGCTCCTTAAAGAAATAATTTTAAAAAACTTACTTAATTTATTTTACCATAAATTAAAAAAAGTGTATAATGAATTTAAGCAATTTTTTAAAAAAATAAGTTTATCTCGCGATAAACGGCAGGTAATTTTATGCAGAACGAAATTTCGAGTATTGTTAAAGACTTAAAAACGGTTATTTCCATACCGTCGGTGCAGGGCGAGGCGGTTGAAGGCGCGCCGTTCGGCAAGGACGTCGCAAAGGCGTTGGAGTTTACTTTAAACCTTGCCAAGAGTATGGGTTTTGAAACTATAAATTACGATAATTATGTAGGCGAAGTCGATTTCGGCGGCGGCGAGGAAGAAATAGGTATTTTGTGCCATTTGGACGTAGTGCCTGCGGGCGACTTATCCAAGTGGAAGTACCCCCCCTTTTCGGCGACCGAAGAGGACGGCAGAATTTACGGACGCGGTGCGACCGACGATAAAGGTCCGGCAATCGTATGTCTGCACGCGATGAAGGCTTTAAAAGACGAAGGCTTTGCGCCGAGTAAAAAAATAAGACTTATTCTCGGTTGCAACGAGGAAACGGGTTGGAAGTGCATAGAGCATTTCAATAAAGTCGCCCGTATGCCCGAAGTGGGTTTTTCGCCCGACGCCAACTATCCCGTTATCTACGCCGAAAAAGGCATTATGCCCTTAAAATTCACCTTTAAAAAACCCGAAAAACTCGAATATATAGCGGGCGGCGAAAGGGTGAACGTGGTTTGCGACCGTTGCGAAGTAAAACTTAACTGCGATTTGCCCGACTACGAGAAGTACGGACTTAAAAAAGAGGGCGAAAGTTTGGTCGCTTACGGCAAGTCGGCGCACGGTTCTACTCCCGCGCTCGGCGACAACGCGATTTTAAAGGTTATAACCGCGCTTGAAAAAATCGGCGCGATTGACGAGAGAATTAAAAAATATTTATTCGACGACGAGTTGGGGCTTAAAAAACTTTCCGACCACTCGGGCAGCCTGACTTTAAGTCCCGATATTATCTCGTGCGACGATAAAAACGTGTTCGTTTCGGTAGACGTGAGATACCCCGTTACCAAAAAGGGCGAGGATATAGTAAAGGCGTTTGAAAAAGTTCTGCCCGTGGA
>CAVLAV010000131.1:0-5636 GCA_963660735.1 bacterium | reverse complement strand
CCGAAAGGGGGACGGGCTGTCGAGCCTGCCGCGGCACTTCGTGCCTCGCAATGACAGTTAGGTTGTGGGATATTTCGCTACGCTCAATATGACGTGCTTTTTTGGCGGGATTTCGCATTTGCGAAATTCCCGCTTTTTTTTGTGCGTTCGGTTGCAAAATATAGTAAAATGTGGTACAATTTAATAAAAATATAAGGTTTTACGCTAAAATGATTTACGATATTGCGGAACTGCGCATTGATATAAGAAATAAACTTAAATATACCGATAAATTTTGCGAAAAATATCTTTCTCCCGACCAAACTTCTAAAACCGATATGATTATAGAGGTTACGGATGAGAATTTTAAAGCCGAAAAAGGCAATTCGAGCGAATTTTCCGACGGATATATCGAAAATTTGTGTATTTATCGCAAAATTTGCAATCGCGCGCCCGAGTTCGACAGGTTTTTATTCCATTGTTCGGTAGTGGAGCACGGCGGCACCGCCTACGCTTTTTCGGGCAAAAGCGGCGCGGGTAAATCTACCCATTCCAAACTTTGGCTCAAATATTTGCCCGAGGCAAAAATTTTAAACGGCGATAAACCCATAGTCGGCTATAAAAACGGCGAGTTTTTCGTCTACGGCACGCCTTGGCAGGGCAAAGAAGGTTTCGGCTACAACGGCAAAGCAAAACTTAAAAGCGTGTGCTTTATCCGTCAGGCAAATTTCAATAAAATAAGTCCTATTACCGAGGGCGAGTTTGCCGACGCTATTTTTTCGCAAACGCTTATGCCCCCGACCGCCGACGGCGCGGTAAAAACGCTCGAACTTTTAGATAAACTCGTAAAGACCGTTCCTGCGTTCGTACTTGATTGCGATATTTCTAAAGACGCTTTCGATACCGCTTTCGAGGGACTTACGAGGGGCGGTTTATGAGCGATTTCGATACGAAACTCGATTTAAAAACGATTTTGCAAACCGAGGGGCAGTTCGTAGGGACGACCGCGGGCGTGAGTATGCGCCCTATGATAAAAAGCGGCAGGGACGTCATCGTGGTAAAAAAGAAAACCGAGCCGCTTAAAAAGTATGACGTCGCGCTTTATACCCGCGGCGACGCTTACGTTTTGCATCGCGTTCTCGAAGTTTTCCCCGACCACTATATCATTCGCGGCGACAACTGTTATTCCGACGAGTATATTCCCGAGGAAAACGTAATCGGCGTGTTGACCGAATATTTCAAAGGCGAAAAGCGCATACTCGTTACGGATAAAAAATACTTGCGCTACGTTAAACGCAGAATTAAATTTTATCCCGTGCGCCGCTTTCGCGTAAGGGTAACTTCTAAAATAAAACGCGTCGTTAAAAAGGTGCTTTTAAGAAAATGAAAAAGCAGGTGTCCGAAAGCGGAATCTGGCTTAAAAATCAAGTTAAGCCGTATAAAAAATCAATAATACTGCTCGGCGCGACCTCGGTGCTTGCATCGCTTTTGTCCGTTGCGTTCGCTTACCTTACGCGGTTCGTTTTAAACGGCGAGGTAAGGCAGATAGTCGTTATTGCAACGGCGCTCGTCGCGGTGTTGCTTGCGCGGATTGCAGTGCGCTCCGTAAACGGCTATTTAACCGAAAAATATCGCACGGAAATGTCGGTAAAACTCACGAATAGCGCGTTTAAACGCACTTTAAGCGGCAAATGCGCGCAGATTTCGGAGTACCACAGCGGCGAATTGTTAAACCGCATAACCGCGGATTGTCGCGAGATTGCGTCCGACACTATGAGTATCGCGCCCGTAACCGCGGGGCTTATAACTCAATTCGTCGGTTGCCTTGCGGCTTTGCTTTCCACCGATCCGCTTTTTACGGCGGTGCTCGTCGTCGGCGGAGGACTTATATTTGCGCTCAGCGCGCTGTTTAAATCCCGCCTTAAATCTTCGCAAAAAGCCATTATGGCGGCAGACGGCAAAACTAAATCTTTTATTCAGGAAAGTTTGGTTTCCTCGTCTACGCTCAAAGCCTACGGCGCGGAAAACCGCACGACCGAAAAATCGGGCGAACTGCTCGGCGATTACGCAAAAAAACGCGTTTCGCGGGCAAAACTCGTTTCGGTGGTAAACGTGCTTTATTCGCTCGTAAGCAATCTCGGTTTGTTGTTTGCAATCGTATGGTGCGCGTTGCGCGTGGATAAACTCTCGGGCGGGTACGGCTCGGTGCTTTCCATAGTGCTTTTAATGGAACAACTGCAACGCCCGTTGACCTCTTTTGCCTCGGTGATGCCCGTAGTGTACGCGAGGGCGGCGAGCGCGGAAAGGGTGTACGAAATAGTCAACTTTTCGGAAGAAATCGTCGGCAAACCGACCGTCGATTACGCCGATTTGCAATCTATAAAATTTGAAAGCGTGGACTTTTCTTATGGCAAAGAAAAAGTCGTTTCGGGGTTTAACGCCGAAATACACGCGGGTAAGTTTACCTGCATAGTCGGGCAGTCGGGCGTCGGTAAAAGTACGCTGTATAAACTGCTTTTATCGCTCTATACGCCGCTTTCGGGTGAAATTCGTTTAGTTTGCAGGGACGGAAGAACTGTCGAAGTAACTCCGTCGGAACGCGCCTTGTTTTCGTTCGTTCCGCAGGGGAATTTCCTCTTTTCGGGCAGTATTCGAGAAAATTTGACTTTCTTTGCCAAAGACGGCAAAAACACCTCGGAAGAAAAAATCGCGGCAGCGTTAAAAGTCGCTTGCGCGGAATTCGTTTACGAGGCGGGCGGGCTTGACGCAGTACTTAAAGAACGCGGCGGCGGATTGTCGGAAGGGCAACTTCAACGCCTTGCCGTGGCGCGGGCGGTGCTTTCCGAAAGACCGATTTTGCTTTTGGACGAGGCGACTTCCGCACTCGACGAGAAAACCGAGGCGGAAATGGTTAAAAACCTTAAAAATCTCGACGGCAGGACTTGCGTTATGATTTCGCACAGACCTTCCACTATATCGTTGGCTGACGAAAAAATATTCGTCGAAAGGGGGTAATATGGTAAAATTTATAATAGGAACGATTTTGTCTTTTATTTCGGTACTGTTGTGCGCGTTCGGCGCAAGCCTGATGCTTTCGGTTATCAACGCGAGCGACGCGCCCGAGGCGATTTCGGGTATCGTTATAATTCCGCTTGCTATAATTTGCTATATTGCGCAGTTTGCGTTCGGCGCGGCGGGGCAGGCACTGCTTTGGGTAAACGTAGCCAAAAACGGCAGAGCGAAAATAGCAAGTATGATAGTCGCTATAATCTCGGCTATCGCACTGATTTGCACGGTAGCGATACTCGTTTACGCTTGGACGCGCTGAAAATTTTGCGTTTATATAAATTTTTATCCAAACGGAGCGCAAAACGCTTGCAAAAAATAAATTACTGTGATACAATATACGCGTTGTTCGGGTTAGCCGAGTAACGCATTCGGGGATGTGGCTCAGTTGGTAGAGCGATGCGTTCGCAACGCATAGGCCGAGAGTTCGAGTCTCTTCATCTCCACCATAGGGGAATTATCCGAACCCCGTAATAAAGTAAAATCCCGACGATTATCGTCGGGATTTTTGCTTGTAAATTTTCGGGGAAAGGGCGTATTGGCGTATTTTATTTTAGCGATTTTCTAAAAGCACTCGGCGATACGCCGTAATGTTTTTTAAAAGCGCGCGAAAAATCGCTTATGGACGGATAGCCGAGCAAGTCCGCTATTTCCGTAACGGTTACGTTTTCCTGAAACATATATTCTTTTGCTTTTTCCATTTTAAGTATTTCGTGTTTGTGCGACGGAGTTATGCCGAAATGCGTTTTATAAAGCGTAGACACGTAATTTTTACTGTAACCTATCATTTTTGACAGTTCTTCCAAATCGAGTATCCCCAAAACGTTTTTTTCTATAAACAAATCGGTTAATTCGTAAAGATTTTCATATCGCGTTTGATTGTCTAATTGATTTTTAATTTTTCCTTTGGTGTCCTGAATAATCAAGAATATTATTTGCGATAATTTATATTTGGAAACGAAAACGTCGCAAGGGTCGGTTGATATTTGTAAATGAATTATATCTTTTATCAGCGACAAAATTTTCTCTTTGACGATAGAGTGCGAAGGGTGAATAAGGTAGGGTAAGCCTAATTTTTCCCAGTAGTTTTCTCTGAACAGTGCGGCGTCGGGATCATCGTCTTTGATGACTTTAAAACTAACGTAAACTTTCGAGAAATCGTCTTTATACTCGAAGTCGAAATGAACGTGCGGTTGAGTTAATCGGGTTTGAGAATGAGTTTTGATTGCGTGCGGGATTTTCGGCGGTATGAGTATAATATCGCCCTCGTTCGCCTCGTAATTTTTGCCGTCGAGAGTGAAAGTTAAGCAGCCTTTTTCAACGAACAGCAATTCGTGATCGAAAATATTTCTCGGAAACAATTCCCATTGAACGGGCATAGTGTCCGTCATTGCGCGGCGAATGCAAAAATTGATTTTTTCTAAATTCTCTTTACTTATCATAATTCACCTTTTGTTAATTCTGATTAGAATTTTAGCACAAAAATCCGTTTTTTGCAATCGTTTTGTTAAAATTGACAAATAAATTGATAGATATGCTATTGACGGCGCACAGTCGGTATGCTATAATGAATGCGATTTAAAAGGTTGACGAAAACCGTTTTCGGTAACGGAAACGATGCGTCGGATCTTAAATTTTGAGTGAGGCGGAATTTGTATGAAAAAAATAATCAACGCAATTTTATCCGTAATTCTCGCGGTTGTAACCGCGGTCGGCTTTACCGCTTGCAAAAAAAGCGGCAAGAGTGAGGACACGATAGATATTCTCGTCGTATGGCCGGGACTTTCGGGCGCGAAACCGAGCGATCAAAAAAACAATGCGGTCGCGAACGTGATAAGGGAAAAGACGGGGCTTAACGTAAGCGTAACCTTTTCCGACGTAGAACCCGCGCAAAAATTAACGTCGATATTTGCTATCGGCAGGAATATGCCCAGCGTTATTATGTGTCCGTATTACGGTACGGACGCAGGTGAAAGCAAACAGTTAAAGATGGCTGCAAAGGACGGTTTACTGCTTGCGTGGGACGAATATATAACCGACGCGGAAAATTTGACGGATGCTTTCACGGTAGGTCTTGCGAGCGGGTATATAGAAAACGGTTTGGGCGCGAAAGAGTTCGGCGGTAAAAAGTATTTGTTGCCTATGCACACCGCCGCCACTCCGCAGGACGAAACCAACTGGGGCTACACGGTTTACAGTAGAAAGGATATTCTCGAATCACTCGGCGTAGACCCGTCGTCCGTTCATACCTCCGAACAAGTTTACGAGTTGGCAAAAAAGATTAAAAACGGCAATTTTACGGATATTAACGGGCAAAAAGTTATTCCTGCGAGTTGTTGGCAAAACGGTTGGGCTTACGAGGTATTTTTAAACAGTTATAAATACCGTCAATTCACGTCTATACTCGAAAAAGACGACGGCAGTTTGGAATGGCTCGGTATGAACGATATTATCGTGCAAGAGGCCAAGTTTATGAACAAAATGATAAAAGAGGGTTTGTTCGATAAGGAATCGTTTACGCAAAGCGACGCTACGGCGGTCGGGAAATACGTTACGGGCAGCGTAGGGCTGACGGGCGCGCACTATACGGG
>CAVLAV010000130.1:0-5699 GCA_963660735.1 bacterium | reverse complement strand
TTCAACTGTCATTGCGAGGGAGCGTAGCGACCGCGGCAATCTCCCGGGAGGGTGGGTTACTGCAAAGTATATACTTTACCACTTTGGTCGTGGGATATTTCGCTTGCGCTCAATATGACGGACTTGGTTGGGAGATTGCCGCGCCTATGGCTCGCAAAGACGGTATGATGAGAAAAAAACGAGAATATTCGGCTCACGGATAATTTGACGAAATAGGTCGAATAATAAAAAATTTTCCTCTTTTATAAAATCGCTTGACTTAACGGCGCGGGTTTGATATAATTAACGAGCAATATGCCATTGCACTAATTGCCGTAGGGCAAAGGAGGGTTGTGAATATGTCTACCATCAGAGTCGGAGAAAACGAATCGCTCGATAACGCGCTTCGCAGATTTAAGAGAAAATGTTCGAGAGACGGTATAATCGGCGATCTTCGTAAAAAAGAACATTACGAGAAACCTTCCGTCAGAAGGAAGAAGAAGTCCGAGGCTGCTCGTAAGAGAAGCATTAAAGGCTAATTCGCACAACTTAAAATTTTGATTTTTTACGCCCGAAAAACTTTTGAGAGTTTTTCGGGCGTAGTTTTTACCAAAGATGACTAAATTTAAGATATTCGGAGGTAAAACTATGCAGGCAAAAAGTATTAAATCGGCGGCAAAAGAGGCTAAAAAGCGTTTAAAATCGAGATTTTGGCAGGACTATAAAAGAGAACTCGACAGCGGCGTTCAAAAAGCCAAAGAAGAGGGACTCGGCGAATCAGGCGTAAAAAATTATTTCAAAAACAGGGTTGTAAAGAGCGTGAGAGGCACTTCCGCGGAGGACGAGGCTTTTTACGCGGTAGTGAGAAATATGCTCGACGAGCACGGCGCAAGACCCGAGAACGCCTTGGATATTTTAATGGATAAAAAGTATTTTTACTCGCTCGATTACGCCTCACGCGAGCGGTATTTGTTCCGCTTGGCGGAAAGGTACGTTGCGGCGGCTAACCGATACGACGACGAACGCAGTATAGAGCGTTGCGTGGAAAAAGTTATTTAATTTAATATATACGTTACTTGGGCGCGCCCGAAACCGTTTTAAGCGGTTTCGGGCGCGCTTTTTTCGTCGCGTTACGACAGGATACGGCGTTAAAATGCGGCATAACGCCGTAATTTTATCACATTCGACAAAATTCGATTAAATGCGAGCAAATATCCCGAAAACTGCCAAAATGCGCTACGATTTGCGCTTTGATATTATCTTTCGCGGTGGTATAATTAAAGCATAAACAAATTGCGCGTTGCCCACGGGGCGGCGCAAAAATTAAAATATCAAAGGAGTAAAGATTATGTCAAAGCACACTATCGTAATACTTCAGGATAACGTTCGCAAAGCGGAAAGGCTTGCGGAAGAATTTGAAAAAAGCGGCGAATTTACCGTAGTCGGAGTTTCTTCCGACGGCGAAGAGGGCGCGGGGCTTATACTTTCCTCGCAGTGCGAATACTGCGTAACCGATCTTATATTGCAGTCGCTCGACGGACTCGGCGTACTCGACAGAGTGCGCAAAGCGGGCGCGAAAACGCGTATGATCGTTTACAGTTCGCTTTCCGGCGATGAGGTCGTGGAAACGAGCATACAAAAAGGCGCGGCTTATTACGTAACCAAACCTTGCCCCGAAGAAACGCTCGTAAAGCGCGTGAAAGATTTATTCTTGACCGATAAGTCGGACGACGTGCGCGAGGTGGCGGCAAACAAATCGCCCGCCTTGGACGAGAAAATAAGCAAAATATTCATTTCGGTGGGTATTCCGCCGCATATAAAGGGGTATTCTTATCTGCGCGAGGGCATAAAACTCGCCGTCTGCGACCCCGACGTAATAAACAATATCACTAAAAAATTATACCCTATGATAGGCGAAAAATACTCCACCACGCCGAGTAAGGTGGAACGCGCCATAAGGCACGCCATAGAGGTTGCCTGGGCGCGCGGGCGCATAAACAATATAAACGACCTTTTCGGGGTGCAGACTTATCTTGCGGGCGAAAAGCCTACCAACGGCGAATTTATCGCACTTATCGCCGACAAGATGCTACTTGAGGGGGCGTAAAAGGCAATTACTCGAGGCTAACCGCGAGTTTAAACGAATAATTAGCAAAAAAATTATATTTTTATGCTAAAAACAGTTTACAAAAATAAAAATATGATATATAATACGCGTACATCGGCGTTAAACCCGTTTACGCGTATTTTTTGTGTAAATACGGGCAAGCGTTACATATTATATAATACGGAGAAGAAAGAACCGTCGGGGAGGTAAAAATGAAATACGTTAAGTGTCCGAGATGCGATACGAATTATATGTTGGAGGGCGAACCGTATTGCGACGTATGCAAAGCGGAATTGAAAATCGGACCGCAAATAAAATTCGCCGCGCTTGACGGCGACGACGAACAAGATCAAATTCTTTGCCCTATCTGCAAGCGCAACTTTATAGACGAGGGCGAGGAGATGTGCGAGGAGTGTCGCGAGGCGCAAAGCGAGAAAATTCGCGAGGATAAGGACGACGTCGATCCCGACAACGACGAGGAGTGGAGAAACTACCTCGACGAGGACGAGAAAGAGGCTATAAGCAACCAAGGCGACGACACCGAGGAAATGCTTTCGCTTTCTCAACTCGAGGAGGAAGAGGCGAAGAAGTTGTTTGACGACGAAGAGGAAACCGAGGACGACTTCTACGACGACGAAGTTCACGACGACGATGACGAGGACGACTTCGAGTATCCCACCGATATAGGCGAGTACAGCGAGGCGGACGAAGAAGAGGACGAGGACGAAAAAGATTTTGACGATGAGGAATAATTTTGCTTTTATCCGTCAATAATCGTATACATGATTAAGAGCGGCGAAGATATAAGCAAAGTTAAACTTGCGGTTGCGGCTTGCCTTAACAAAGAGGTAAGCGTAAAAGTCAACCTTGGCAGAAATAAATTCGTAACGTACAGCGGCAGACTCACGAGCGTTTATCCCGCGCTGTTTACCGTTTCGCCTACGGATAATTTCAACGGGAAAACGAGTTTTTCGTATTCCGAAGTAATGTGCGGCAGCGTGAGCATAGTACAAAAATGAATAGCGAAATATTGTTATTACGGCGCAGCCGCCCTTTGGGGCGGCTGCGCCGTATTTTTAAGTTGCTGAATTGCTGTGTCATTGTGAGCCGTGGCTGAATTTCTATGTCATCGCGTCAATATCAAGAGAGCAAACTTGCTTGCAAGGGTTTGCGAACGACGATATTCATAAGGCACTTGCATTTTTGATAAAAAATGCGAAAAACGATAGTTTTGACGCGTTAGCGTTAAGTGCCGAATAGCAGTTAGCGTGGCGATCCCCCTGAACTATTGAATTGTCTGTTATTCGAGGGGATTGCCGCGGTCGCTACGCTCCCTCGCAATGACAGTTGAATTTAAAAAGTGCGGCGGAGGCAAGAATTGCCTCCGCCGCACTCGTATATAATCAATATAAAGTGATTTTCGGGGTAACGTAATTTACTATTTCGGAAATCGGCAAACGGATTTGCTGCATAGTGTCGCGGTCGCGAAGAGTAACGGTGTCGTCGCTTAAAGTGTCGAAGTCTATCGTTATGCAATACGGCGTTCCTATTTCGTCCTGACGGCGGTATCTCTTGCCGATAGAACCAGCCTCGTCGTAAGTGCAGGCAAAGTGGCGGCAAAGTTCTTTATAAACGGCTTTGGCTTTTTCGCCCATTTCCTTCTTCTGCAAGGGGAGAACCGCAACTTTATACGCCGCAAGCGCGGGGTGGAAATGCATTACCACGCGCGTTTCGCCGTCGTCGAGTTTTTCCTCATCGTAAGCCTCGGATAATACCGCAAGCATAAGTCTGTCCGCGCCGATGGAATACTCTATGTCGTAGGGGATATACTTTTCGCCCGTTACGGGGTCTACGTAAAGCATACTCTTGCCCGAATATTCCTGATGGCGGGTAAGATCGTAATTCGTGCGGTTGTGTATGCCGTTGAGTTCCGACCAACCCATAGGGAACAAATACTGTATGTCGCAGGCGCATTTTGCGTAGTGCGCGAGTTTGTCGTGGTCTTTGTAGCGCAAATGCTCGCTCTTAAAGCCGAGCGACAACAAGTAGTCCCAAGCGGCTTTCTTGTAATACTCGTAGTATTCCAAATCCGTGCCTTCCTTGCAGAACCATTGATGTTCCATCTGCTCGAACTCTATCGTTCTGAAAATGAAGTTGCCCGGGGTTATCTCGTTACGGAACGCTTTACCTATCTGCGCTATGCCGAAAGGCACTTTGGCGCGCATACTGCGCTGAACGTTCTGAAAGTTTACGAATTCGCCCTGCGCCGTTTCGGGACGAAGATAAATCTTGTTCTGATTATCGTCGGTAACGCCGCGCGAGGTTTCAAACATAAGATTGAAATTTCTTATGGGCGTCCAGTTGAAAGTGCCGCATATAGGACATTTAACCTGATGTTCGTTGATATAAGCCTGCATTTCTTCCTGACTCATTGCGTCGGGATTTACAGTGCCCTTGGAATGTGCCTCTATGAGGTTGTCCGCGCGCTGACGGCTCTTGCAGTTTTTGCAGTCCATTTTGGGGTCGGAGAAACTCGCGGTGTGTCCCGAGGCTTCCCATACTCTGCTGTTCATAAGTATAGCCGCGTCCACGCCGAAGGAATTTTCGCTCTCCTGAACGAACTTTTTCCACCAACTGCGTTTAATATTGTTCTTGATTTCAACGCCGATAGGACCGTAATCCCAAGTGTTGCCCATACCGCCGTAAATATCGCTGCCCGCAAAAATAATTCCGCGGGATTTGCAAAGATTTACTATTTTGTCCATAGTAACGGCTCTTTTCGCTTCCATAAAAGTCAAACTCCGTGTTTTTTTAACGGATACATTGTACTCTATAAAAAAAAATATGTCAAGTAAACTGAAAGTTTAACTAAAATTATTGCAAAATATTGCGTTTTGTGGTACGATATAGGCATATTTATTCGGAGTAAGATTATGGAAACGGAATCGAGCAACTTTATAGAGGACATTATAAACGAAGAACTTGCCGAAGGCAAGAATACGGTAGTGCATACGCGTTTCCCGCCCGAACCCAACGGGTATCTGCACGTGGGGCACGCAAAGTCGCTTTGCCTTAACTTCGGTACGGCGGAAAAATATCACGGAATGTGCAATCTTTTCTTTGACGATACTAACCCGTCCAAGGAAAAAACCGAGTTCGTGGAGGCGATAAAAGCCGATATAGAGTGGCTCGGCTTTAAGTGGTACGAAATTCATTACGCGTCCGACTTTTTCGACGAAATTTACGCCCGCGCGATAAAACTCATCAAGGACGGAAAAGCCTTCGTGTGCGACTGGTCTGCGGAAGAAATATCCGCCAACCGCGGCACGCTTACCGAGGGCGGAAAGGAAAGCCCGTGGCGCAATCGCAGCGTGGAAGAAAATTTAAGGCTCTTCGAGGGTATGAAAAACGGCGAGTTTAAGGACGGCGAAAAGGTTTTGCGCGCCAAAATAGATATGTCTTCGCCCAACGTGAATATGCGCGACCCCGTAATTTACAGGGTTCTCCGCGCAACCCACCACAGAACGGGCGATAAGTGGTGTATCTATCCTATGTACGACTTCGCGCACCCCATCTGCGACAGTATGCAGGGCGTAACCTATTCGCTTTGCAC
>CAVLAV010000129.1:0-5721 GCA_963660735.1 bacterium | reverse complement strand
CCTCGCAATGACAGTTGAATTTCCGTGTCATCGCGAGCGATAGCGTGGCGATCCCCCTGAAAAAGTACGCGATTATGTTCCGCACTTTATTCCAAGGGATTGCCGCGGCACTTCGTGCCTCGCAATGACGGCAAGAAAGGGGGCGTCGCGCCTGCGGCTTGCAAAGACGTAAAATAGTCTGCCCTTGCGAGGGGAAAACGGAATGGGTTATTCTACCGTAACCGTGCCGTCGGGAGAAATTTCTACCGTCATTCCGTCTTTTACGAATTCAAGAAATTCGTCGCCTAAATCGTCCACCGTGGGGATAACGTTGGGCGTCCAAACCGAGGCGAGTATCGCGCCCGCGGCGGCAAGCGAGTCTATTCTCTTCGAGAACAGCAGCGCGCCGGGGTTACAGCCTATTACCGCCGAATTGAACAGTACCATTCCGCCCGTGGTAGAGCCTATGGTCTGCGGCAGGCATAACGCCACGCCTACCGTGGACTTGCCGTAAAGTTCTTTATTGTTCTGGTCGGTGCAGACGTTGTAGCCGTCCTTGCAGTTTTTGTAGGACGCAAGCGTATTGAAACCTTCGTGCGTTACGAGCGCTTTGAGCGTTGCCGAGCCGCTTATTACGGCGCGACCTTTAAAAGTCTTTTTCATTTGCGAACGCCTCCCGTGATTTGTTTGATTATTTCGTCGTTATCGTAATATCTCGCCGTGGTGTAGGTGCGCAACTTGTTGCTGTTGGTAATAACGGGCATCTTGGCGCACATAGGGTTGTTCATATACATAAGCGGACAAATATACGAAAGGACGACTCCCGCCTTTTTGAGTTTTTTATAATTTTCGGTGTTCTCGTATTCCTTGATGACCGCGGGCGCGGTAGTGATAACCGTCTTAACGGTAACTTTTTTACGATTGTTTGCGGCAAGCGCGGCGGTGATTTTTTCGGCGTACTCGTCGAGTTGAGCCTTCGTCGCGTGCGGACAACCCATAAAGCAAAGTTTAGGTTTTTCGTCCTTATTTTCCCACATAACGGGGTAACTTGCCTTAACGCGCTCGATTTCGGCGTCGTCTATAACGTAGACTTTCGCGTCGGGCAAAACCAAATCCGTGCCGAAGTCCTTTGCCTCGGGAGTGAGATTTTCCACGTGATACAACCCTATCGAGCCGTTGGATGCGGTAGCCGCGCCGAAGTCTTTTAAGTAAGTGGTCGCCTCGGGAGTAAGTTTCGTACCGAGCCATTTATCGAGTCCGCGGATATACGGCACGTCCTCCAAAACTTTCATTCCGATTGCCGAACCTAAAAGTTGAGCCTCGGGGCGAGTGGTCGTTTTAACCTCGACTATCCATTTCGCCTTGCGCCCCTCGTCGGTTAAAAGTCCGAAGTACGGCACGTAGCCGACTATACTTCCGAACATTTCTATAATGCCCGAGTTGCGGTTGCACCGCGCGCCGAGTACCGAGTTGGCGTAGTTTACCGCGCTCGATTCCGCCCAGGAAAGTATATCGCCCTTTTCAGGAACGTTGCCCACCTCGGGAAAATAGCACGCGCAGGTAAAGGCGTCGTCGGATAAAAGACCTATCTTTTTAAGTTGCTCCTCGTACCGCTTTTGGGGTTTGTACATTACCTTAAAGACGATATCCTGCAACAGGCTTTTAGGCACGTTTTTATCCAAAGGCCGCGGGTCGGCGGAAAATTTTTGCTTGGATTTTACGCCCGCCGCTATGAGTTCGTCCATAAGTTCAAAAACGCCTTTTACGATGAAAATTCCGAAACTCGTTACGATATGCCCATAAGTTGAAGTAACTTCGACCATTTTCGTCGCGCCGAAAGTTTCGCCGTATAAAACGAGCGTTTTCATAATTTTGCTCATTACTTCGCCTTGCGACCCGTCTAAAATCGCTTGCTGCTCTTTGTTAAGTTCCATAATATCTACCTCGTTATCATAAATAATCGCGCTATAAGTCGATTATCTTATATTTTCATAGCCACGTCCCACGCGCGCCATATTACCGTTCTTAAATTGCCCACTTTAAGGCAGTCGCCCACGAGTTTAGCGTTTTCGGTAAGCGGCGAGGGAGTATAACCTATCGAAGTTATGACCGAATCGCACTTTACGCTTACTTTCTTGCCGTCCGCCTCGCCGACGATAATTCCGTCGTCGGTAATCTTTTTAAGCGAGGAATTAAGGTGAATTTCCACCTTTTTAAACTCGAAAAAGTCGCGCAGGTAAGACGAGTTTGCAAGGCACACGCCCTTAACCGCGATTATGTCGTTTTTAGCCTCAACTATTATCGGGGTCTTGCCTTTTAAAATAAGGTCGAGCGCGATTTCGCAACCCGTAAGACCACCGCCTATAATCGCCACGCGATCGCCCACTTCTTTTTCGCCGTACAGATATTCGCAAGCCTCTATCGCTTTTTCCGCGCCTTCGAGCCGAAGTTTGCGGGGTTTAGAACCCGTAGCGATAATTACTTCGTCGGCTTTCGGCAGGTCGTTTGCCGAAACTTCGGTATTGAATTTTATTTCCACGCCGAGGTCTTGCATTTGCTTTTCGTACCAGGCGATGAGTTCTCTGTCTTTTTCCTTAAAAGAGGGCGCGGCAGCCGCTACGAACACGCCGCCGAGGCGGTCGGATTTTTCGTAAATAGTGGGTTTGTGTCCGCGCAGAGCAAGCACTCTCGCGGTTTCCATTCCGCCTATTCCTCCGCCGATTATTGCGACCGTTTTGGGTGAAGTCGTCTTTACTATTTTGTATTTTTTGGACTGCATCGTCCTCGGGTTAAGCGCGCAACGAGCCATTCCCGCGTTGTCCGCAAGAGTTTGGTCGTTGGCTACGCCGTTGTAATGCGCCATATTAAAGCACGCGTTGTGGCAGCAGATACATGGCATTATAGAGCGATTATCGTCGTTTATGAGTTTCGTTACCCACTCGGGGTCGGTAAGGAACTGACGAGCCACGCCCATTGCGTCTATCTCGCCGTCCGCTATTGCCTTTGCCGCCGTTTCGGCGTCCATTCTGCCCGCGCACACCACGGGTACGGTAACGAATTTTTTAATATGCTTTACGTATTCAAGGTTGCAGTTTTGGGGCATATACGGTGCGGGGTGCGCCCAGTACCAAGCGTCGTAAGTGCCGTTGTCGCAGTTGAGCATATCGTAACCCGCGTCCTGCAAATATTTGGCGGCGCGCTCGCTTTCTTCCATATCCCTGCCGACTTCAACGTAGTCCTTGTCGTCGGGAACTGCGCCTTTGCCGAAACCTTTGGTCTTGGATACGACCGAATACCGAAGAGATACGGGGTAGTCCTTGCCGCACGCGGCTTTTATCGCCTGCACGATTTCCACGGGGAAACGATAGCGGTTTTCAAAACTGCCGCCGTATTCGTCAGTCCGTTGGTTGGTGTATTTCATCGCGAATTGATCCAAAAGGTAGCCCTCGTGTACGGCGTGAATTTCAACGCCGTCTACGCCCGCGTCTTTGCAGAGTTTTGCGGTTTTGGCAAACGCGTCCACCATTTCTTTTATCTCTTTAACCGTAAGCGGACGGGAATAGCAGGTGTCGTCCCAACGGTTGGGGGTCGCGCTTGCGCTCGCGGTGAGGTAGTCCACGTTTAAAACGGGTTTTAAAACCGTGCCGAGAGCCTTGTTTTTCAAGGCTTTTACCATAAGGTCGTTTATGGCGAGCGACCTACCGAACCCCGCAGTCAACTGCACGAACATTTTCGCGCCCGTTTTATGGAATTCGTCCATAAACGCTTTAAGTTTTTTGAATTTTCCTTCTCCCTTATACAGCCATTTTCCGAAAAGAATATCGCGGATAGGGGCGATACCGGGCAGAATAAGTCCCACGTTGTTTTTCGCCCTTTCAAGCAAAAACGCGGCTGCCTCGTCATCAAAGTGGTTAGGCTCCATCCAACCGAAAATGGAAGTACCGCCCATAGAGGTCATCACTATGCGGTTTTTGATTTCAAGGTTGCCTATCTTCCAAGGCGTAAACAGAGATTCGTATTTTTTATCCATCAAGTTACCGTCCTTCGTCGAAAATTATTTTGAGGAGTGCGGCGCGCGCTCGCGCGCGCCGCACCGTGTCCCGACGATAATAATTATACACCGTTTTAAAATTTTTTCAACCGAAAATCAAAAAAAGTCGATAAACCTTCGTTTTTTAATCTCTTTTTGTGTTTAACCTAACGAAATATCCCCTATCGTCGGCGTTGCCGACACTTCCCCCGAAGGAGGAAGCAATTTACTGTCATTGCGAGGGAGTGAAACGACCGCGGCAATCCCCTCGAAAAAGTAAGCGGTATATATTCCGTAGACCTCCACCCTCCCGGGAGTTTGCTTCGCGTTGCTCGCAAAGACAAAAAACAATGTCATTGCGAGGGAGTGAAACGACCGCGGCAATCCGTTGGAATAATGGTCGAAGTATATGCCGCGTACTTTACTCACGGGGATTGCCACGCCTGCGGCTCGCAATGACAGCAAGGCAATAGTTAAGTGGGATATTTCGCTGACGCTAAATACACCCGAAAAACTTACTCGCTTATGCAATAATCTATCGTTTTAACGTCGCAAAGGTTGTGTACGTACTTTTTGCCGAACTTCTTTTTTGCGCAAAGCAAAACTTTTATTCTCGATTGTTTAATCATCTTTTGCCGCACGGCGTTCTCTTCAATGGAAAAGTCCGAGGCTTTGCCGTCTTCGGTAAGTCCGCGACAAGAGAAAAACGCTATATCCGCGTTGTATTTGTCCAAAAGGTCTATTGCGTCCTGTCCGACCAGGGTTTTAAGCGGCGGTAAAAAATAACCGCCCGTGCAAATAGTCTTTATATCCGTTTTTTCAAGCAGGTCGATAGCCTTTACTCCGTTGGTTATCACCGTTAAATTTTTCTTGTCCTTTAAAAAAGGAATAACGTTGTACGCGCTCGAAGACCCGTCGAGCATAATGACGAAATCGTCCTTGACGAGCGCGGCGGCTTTTTGCGCCATTGCTATTTTGGCGTTGTAATCTTCTAACGCGCGCACCGTAAACGGTATTTTGTTATCGCTTTCGTTGCCGATAAATTCCGCGCCGCCGTGAGTTCGCCGTATAAGTCCCTCTTTTGCAAGCACCGCAAGCTACCGCCTTATCGAGGGTTCGCTCGAATACAGCGTTTTTGATAACTCTTTTACAGTCGCGCTTTTATCTCTTATTAAAATTTTAAGTATCTCGGTTTCTCTTTCTTTGTTCATATTTTCATTATAGCCGATTTTTGCCTTGCAGTCAAGCGTAAACCCGTTTAAAACCCGTTCAAATGAACGGTATTTTGCCTCGTTTTAAGTAATTTCGTGAACGATTGATTAGTTTTTGCGGCGGGTATTGACTTGCGTCGGCAGACGGCATTATAATATTCTCCGCATAAGAGCGGTTGTCTAAAAAGCAATCGCTCGCTTATAAACGGAGGTTATTATGAAAACTACTGCGGTAAGACTTTACGGGGCGAACGATCTGAGAGTGGAAACTTTCGATCTGCCCGAAATTACGGATGACGAAATACTCTTTCGGGTTATATCCGATTCTCAATGCGCGTCCACCTATAAGGCGGTTAAACAGGGTGTAAACCATAAGAGAGTGCCGCCAGACGTCGCCGAAAATCCTATTATGCCAGACAAGAATAATACAAACCGTGGTCTGACGGTGTGTTTTTGACTAATACTGTGTTGCGCTCACGGGTTATACAGACAGTATTAACC
>CAVLAV010000128.1:3828-5737 GCA_963660735.1 bacterium | reverse complement strand
TTTATATCGTTTTGCGTTGAATACTACGCAGAACACGTGAATAAAACGAGCGATGAAGTGTATGAGATATTTAAAAAAGAAAAATTGCTCGATTTGCTCGAATCCGATTACGAAGATCTGCACGGAATGAGTATGGAATATTTAATGCAAATGTTCGACGAATATTTAAAAGGGAATAAAAAATGATAGTTTATCACGGAACAACGCTTGAAATTCAAAAGCCCGAAATCATTGAAAACGAGATAGGCAGAGATTTCGGATTTGCATTTTATACGACGGACATCGAAGAACAAGCGATTCGTTGGGCAATTCGCCGTGCAAAGATATTAAGCCGAAAAAGCGATAAAAAATATCCTGCAATCGTAAACGTATACGAATGGACGAATACGGGAGAATTAAACGAAAAACATTTTGACGGCGCGTCGATGGAATGGCTTGAAATGGTTGTGAAATGTCGTAGCGATATAACATTCAGGCACGGGTACGATATTGTCAGCGGAAAGATTGCAAACGATAACGTCGGCGAAACGGTGTCATACGTTATGCAAGGAATTATGCGAAAGGAAGACGCGATTGAACGCCTTAAATTTGAAAAAATCAATAATCAGATAGCGTTTTGTAGTGAAAGAGCGTTAAAAGAATTGAAATTTATCAAAAGTTTTGAAACGGAGGTAAAATAATGTCACACGCAACGGTAAGAGCCACGATTTTGCCGGAAATTATAAAGTTGATTTGTCAAAAAAATAAAGTTTCGGAAATGAAAGCGATGGATATGTTTTACGATTCGGCAACGGGCGCAAATTTCGCCGACGATAACACGGGGCTGTACGGACAATCGCCGCTTTACATTTATGGGTTGTTCGAAACGGAACTGAATGCAAAATTAAAAAATTAAATAATACAGTAAAAGAAAAGCATCGCTTGACGGCGGTGCTTTTTTTGTGGGGTAAAAATATGAAAACGAAACAGAAAAAGAAAAACGGGGCGACGGTGCAGTCGCTTATAGGGATCAAAGGCTTTACGGAATACGGACTGCTGACGACGAACGGTGAAATGCTGTTTTTTACGATCATTCCGACGAATATATCCGTGTTAAGTTACGAGAGCGTAGAAAACAAAGTACGCAAACTGACGCTCGCATTGTCTGCCGTGCCGGACGTGGAGATAGCGTGCGTTGATTCGGCAGAGCGGTTCGACGATAACAAAGCGTATCTTGAAAAACGAGCGGAAAGCGAAAGCAATCTGAAAGTAAAAAGGCTTTTGAAAAAAGACGAGGCGTTTTTGGACGGAATACAAACGGAACTCACTACGGCACGGAAATTCTTGTTTGCGGTGCGTTGCAGGAATATGAAACCGCCGCAGGTATTCGCCTATGCCAACACGGTGAGAAAGGTGTTGTCCGAGCAAGGGTTCGACGTGCATAGAATGGGCAAAGACGAGACTAAACGCCTTATAGCCTTGTATCTCGACGCGTCATTAACGGGCGAGAATATTTCCGACTTCGATGGCGAGCAATATTTCGATCTTAAAAAGGCAGAATAAAAGTTTGCCGAGAGGACTCAAGGCAGTTGCGCTTGACAAAAATAAAGAAATAAGGTATAATAAACGCAATCAAAGGAGGAAAACCTTATGATGAAGATGTTGATACAACTCGACGAAGAACGAGTGAAACAAGACGGGAAATACAGGGTAGAAGATATGTGGCGAGTAATCGACGCGAAGTTCGATAAATACGACTGCGTTAAAGAGATTCAGTCCGACGGCTCGGTTTTATACACGGGCAATCCGCAAAAAGATTATTATACCTGTATGGCGCTTGCAAATATTACGCTGAAGAAACAGAAATGGTTCGGGAAATACTGTAAAAAATGGGTTATGCTCGATAACGAAGACGACGAAACGTTGCCTC
>CAVLAV010000128.1:0-3668 GCA_963660735.1 bacterium | reverse complement strand
TCGCTGAAAAAACACGGGTTCGAGCATCGACAGGGTTCGGGGTATATTTCAAAAGTAAAACTTGACGGCGATAACGTTTACGATATAATTTCCGACGTTGTTTCCGAAAACGAATGGCTTGCGAATTGCGTAAAGAAAATCGACGTAACGGATATAGGCAAACAGCACGATTTAACTATGACGGTAAAAGAATTGTCCGAAATGTTTGACGAGGCAAGTCAGACGGAGGAACTTGACGATTTAGACAAGCTGAACGAAGATAATTCGCCTATACTCAAAATGTAAACAAAATATAATTTTTAATCGGTTGGCTATGGAGGTCAGCCGATTTTTTATGCCCATTGAAAGGTCATTCATCTCGTGATGCTGCATTGCGCTCGGATTTTGAAATTCCTGCGACCGATAAGGTTGCTCCCTTTAAAAATCTGTCGCGTGCCTTGCCTGACGAGCGACTGACCTTTCAACAATTTTATAGGAGAGAATAATAAAATGACAAAAAGAAAAATATCGCCCGAAAAGGCGGAAAGGCTCGAAACGAAAAACTTTTTCGATTGCGTACTGCCGGGGATCGTCAAATTCAACGTAGATCATTATATCGTGGGCGACGGATACAGAAGCGTGTGGGCTGTAAGAGAATATCCGCCGCTTACCGAACAGCAGGCGATCCTTGCGAGAATCGCGGACAAAAACGGCGTAACGTTAAGGGTGTACCATAGGCTTGTGGAAGCGGCGGAACAACGTAAAATCATTCAGAACGCCACGAGAAAAAACAAGATGAAATCCGCCGCGAACGATATGACGGACAGCGTGGAAACCGAGGGCAATTTGCAGGACGTTATAGAACTGCTTGCGGATCTTCGTAAAAGCCGCGAGTGCTTATTGCATTGCGCGGTGTTTATCGAATTAAAGGCAAAAACGCTTGAAAGTTTGAGAGAACTGCAAAACGAAACGCTTATGGAACTTGCAAGAGCGAAGATTACGGTAGACAGACTTACGCTGAGGCAAAAAGAGGGCTTTTTATCTATTCTGCCTTTTGGCGCAAATCAATTCGGAACGTTGTACGAACGCGTATTGCCTGCAAGTTCGGCGGCGAATTTCTACCCGTTCGCGTTCTCGGGTAAAACCGATCCGAACGGGTTTTATATCGGCAGAGATAAGTACGGCACAAACGTGATCGTAGACCTTGACCGTCGCGCGGAAGATAAAACCACGAGCAACGTTTTAATTCTCGGCAACAGCGGACAAGGGAAAAGTTATCTGCTGAAATTATTGCTCACGAATATCCGCGAATCGGGCAAAAAAGTGATTTGCCTTGATCCCGAGAGCGAGTACGAGGACTTGTGCGAGAATCTCGGCGGGTGTTATATCGACTTTTTATCGGGCGAATATAAGATAAACCCGTTAGAGCCGAAAGCCTGGACGGAACTCGACGAAACGGGCAAGAAAGAAGAAAATACCGAGAACTGTCCCGAAGCGTTTAAGAAAGTAACGAGATTGTCGCAACACATCGCGTTTTTAAAAGACTTTTGCAAGGCGTATAAAGATTTCAACGACAGGCAAATCGACACAATAGAAATTCTTTTAACGAAACTCTACGATAAATTCGGCATAACGGACCAAACGGACTATACGCAGAAGAACGCGAAAGATTATCCAACGATGTCGGACTTTTATGCGCTCTGCGAAGAGGAATATATTTTTTACGATAAGGAAAAGAAATACTTGTATTCGGAAGAAACGTTGCAAGAGGTGTGCCTTGGTATACACTCTATGTGCGTGGGCGCGGAAAGTAAATATTTCGACGGGCATACGAATATTACTTCTGGCGATTTTCTATGTTTCGGCGTGAAAGGACTAATGGACTCTAACCGCAGGCTGAAAGACGCTATGTTGTTTAATATTCTGTCGTATATGTCGAACAGGTTGCTCGGTGAGGGGAATACGGCGGCAAGCATAGACGAATTGTACTTGTTTTTAACGAATATGACGGCGATAGAGTATATCCGAAACGCAATGAAGAGAGTAAGAAAAAAGGATTCGTCGGTGATACTCGCGAGTCAGAATATAGAGGACTTCCTTCTGCCTTCGATCCGCGAATTTACGAAACCGCTGTTTTCTATTCCTACGCATCAATTCTTGTTCAACGCGGGACAGGTCAACCCGAAAGAGTATATGGACGCGTTGCAGATAGAGCCGAGTGAATTCGAACTCATACGCTACCCCGAACGCGGAACGTGTTTGTACCGTTGCGGAAACGAGAGATATTTGCTCGAAGTAATCGCGCCCGAATATAAGGCAGAACTGTTCGGCAGCGGAGGCGGAAGATAATGGCAGTACCGATTATCCCGATACTTAAAAAGATCGGCGCGGCGGTGTTGCCGAGTAAAAAAGGACGAAAGATCATAGGCGGGATTATTCTCGGAAGTCTCGTGCTGTTAATGACGCCCGTGGCGGTGGTGCTTGGGGTATTTTCGGGCAGTATGGATATAAACACGGACGACGTGCAGACGATTGTAAAGGACAGGCAGGAAACGGAAGAAAAACGTTACGCCGAGATAGAACGGTCGATGCAAGAGGCGGGATATAGCGAAATAAAGATACGGGAAGCGCAGGCGATATATTCGTTTGTGCTTTTCAATCTTTCGGGCGACGACGTTGCGGAAAAATTGACGGAATGTTTTTCTGCGGAAACGGACGAGGAACTCGTGGAGAAGATAAACGGCGCGTTTTATACGGCGTTTGCGGTTGACGAAATTTCGGCAATTCTCGAAAGCGTAAGGCAAGAATACGGGTAGTGATAAAAAATCTTTACTGTTTTGCTTTAATTTGGCGTAAAATCTTTACTTTTTATTGATAATATGCTATAATAAGTAAAGATAAAGGAGGCTCGACTATGATATCGTATGACGGATTAACGCGCTTGCTTAAACAAAACAGTTTAAAAAAATCCGAGCTGACAGCAAAAATCGGCATATCTTCACGAACGATAGCGAAAATATCGAAAGGCGAAAAAATCGCGGATAACGTAATTTTACGGTTATGCGAGTATTTCGGTTGTAAAAAAGATGACTTGTTTAAGGAAATCAGCGACAATAAAGTGTTGCAGATTTTGCGGGAAGAAAAAAACGCAAAAATCAGCGGCGGCTTGTATCACGAAACGCAAGTCCGGCTGACTTATAATTCAAACCGAATCGAGGGCAGTAAACTTTCCGAGGATCAGACTCGACTAATTTTCGAAACGAACACGATCGGCGCGGAAGAGGGATTACCCGTGGATGACATTATCGAAACGGCAAACCATTTCCGCGCAATCGACTATGTGATCGACTGTGCCGAAGAACCGTTGACAGAAGAAATCATTAAAAACCTGCACAAAATATTGAAAACGGGTACGAAAGATTCTTACCTGCCGTGGTTTAACGTTGGCGAGTATAAACAAAGAGCAAACGTAGTGGGAGGCAACGAAACAACACCACCTTCGAAAGTTGCTGTGGCGATAAAAAAATTGCTTGCAGAATACAATGAAAAAGAAGTTACGATAAACGATATCATAGAATTTCACTACAATTTTGAAAAAATTCATCCGTTTCAGGATGGAAACGGCAGAGTAGGAAGGTTGATTTGTTTCAAAGAATGCCTGCGGTTTAATATCGTGCCGTTTATTATCG
>CAVLAV010000127.1:0-5743 GCA_963660735.1 bacterium | reverse complement strand
TCGGAATTTTTAGACGAGATTTCCGATAAACTCGGACTTAAAAAGGAACAGGACTTATCCGCATATTTGCGCATACTTGCAAATCCGCTCGATAACGAGGCTATTTTGCGCGTAATCAACGTGCCTAAACGCGGCATAGGCGACAGAACTATCGAAATTTTGGACGAATACGCTACCAAAAACGGCTTTTCCGTGTTCGACAGCGTGTTCGATTACGATAAACTCGATTTAACCGCGGGCGCGAAAGTAAAAATAAAATCGTTTAAAGATATAATTTCGTCCTTAATAGTCGATAAAGAAACTATGGGACTTACCGAACTCGTGCGTTCGGTTATCGACCGCACGGACTATATGAGTTGTTTTGCCGAACAGACCGAAGAAAACGAGGATAAAAAGCGCAATATAGACGAATTTTTAGCCTCGGTGGACGAGTTCGTCAAGCAAAACCCCGAGGCAAGTTTAACCGAATACTTAAACGGCGTAACTTTGAGCAGCGATACCGACGAGATAAACGACGGCGAATTCGTAACGCTTGCAACCGTCCACTCGGTCAAAGGCTTGGAATATCGTTGCGTGTTCGTTTGCGGTATGGATAAGGACGTTTTCCCCATATCCCGCGCCGACTCGGTAAACGACGAAACCGAGGAAGAACGCCGACTTATGTACGTTGCGGTAACGCGTGCGAGAGAGAGGTTGTTTATAACCCGCGCGAAAAGTCGTTATCTGTACGGTTCGCGCAGACCTACCGCTCAATCGGAATTTTTAGACGAGATTTCCGATAAACTCGGACTTAAAAAGGAACAGGACTACTATCGTCGCAACGAATACTCTTCGCATTCGTCTTACGGCGGAAGTTACGGCGGAGGATATTCGCGCGGCGGCTCGCGCTCGGACTACGGCTCGAAGGGCGGTTACGGCTCGTCGGGCGGCGGCGACGATTTTTCGCCTTCGCAAAGTTTCGGTTCGTATAAAAAAGGCTACGCAAACGCCTATTTAAAACAGCGCGCGCAGGCGGCGGCTACGCCCAAAACCACGGTTACGGGCAGCGGCGACGAGTTCGCCACGGGCGCGAAAGTGCGGCATAAAAAATTCGGCGAGGGTATTATCGTCGGCAGAAAGAAGTCGGGCGACGACGTCGTCGTGGACGTCGCGTTTAAGGGTATAGGCGTAAAGTCGCTCGTCGTAAGGTTCGCCCCGTTGGAGGTAATCAAATAAATGACCGAAAAACAGCAGGCGCGTATGCGCGAACTCGTGGATATACTCAATAAGTACGCCTACGAGTATTACGTTTTGGATAATCCTTCGGTAGAAGATAAGGTTTACGATAAACTTTACGACGAACTCACCGTAATGGAGGGCGAATACGGCGTAAGATACGACGATTCCCCCACGCGTAGGGTAGGCGGCGAGCCTATTTCGGCGTTTAAAAAACACGAACATATCCGCAGGCTTTACAGCCTCGATAAGTGCGTAACCGAGGAACAACTCGAACTCTTCGACGCCCGCGTAAGAAAGGTTACGGACCCCGTTTATACCGTGGAATATAAATTCGACGGTCTTACCATCTGCATAACTTACGAAAACGGAAAGTTCGTCCGCGCCACCACGCGCGGCAACGGCGTGGTCGGCGAGGACGTAACGGCGCAGGTTTTAACCATAAAATCGTTCCCGTTAAGGATCGATTACGACGGCGTTTTAGAGGTTCAGGGCGAGGCTATAATAAGGCTTTCGGTGCTTAAAAAGTATAACGAAACCGCCGACGAGCAACTTAAAAACGCAAGAAACGCGGTCGCGGGCGCGATAAGAAACCTCGACCCCAAAATAACCGAAAAGAGAAAACCCGAAATTTTGTTTTATAACGTAAACTATTCCTCGAAGGGGGAGTTTAACAGTCAACTCGAAATTTTCGACTTTTTAAAGAAAAACGGGTTTAAAACTTTCGACTTTTTGCGCGTGTGCAAAACTTTGGACGAGGTAAAAGCCGCTATCGACGAGATAGAGGTGGGCAGGCGCGAAATAGACGTTTTAACCGACGGCGCGGTGGTAAAATTAAACGCCGTAAAGGCACGCGAAATTTTAGGTTATACCGATAAATTTCCGCGTTGGGCAATCGCGTATAAATTCGAGGCGGAAGAGGCGGAAACGGTTATCGAGGAAGTGCGTTGGCAGGTCGGCAGAACGGGCAAACTTACGCCTTTGGGCATAGTAAAACCCGTGGAACTCGGCGGCGCGACGGTAAGCAAGGCTACGCTTAACAATTACGGCGATATCTTGCGTAAAAAAGTAAAAATCGGCTCGCCCGTGCTTATACGCCGCAGTAACGAGGTTATCCCCGAAATTCTCGGCTCGACGGACGACGGCGCAAGCGGAAAGACTATCGAAAAAATAAGCGTTTGCCCGTGGTGCAAAACGCCCGTTATAGAGGTGGGCGCAAATTTGTTTTGCCCCAACGAGGACTGCCGCCCGAGGGTGGTAGGCAAACTTGCCAACTACGCGCAAAAAGACGGCGTAAACGTGGACGGATTTTCGGAAAAAACCGCCGAAATTTTATACGATAAATTCGGAGCGAGGAATTTTTCCGACCTGTATACTCTTGACAGAACCGCGCTTTTAAAACTCGACGGGTTTAAGGACAGAAAGGCGGATAATTTGCTTTCCGCAATAGAAAACAGCAAGAAAGTACCTCTTTCCAACTTTATTTTCGCGCTCGGCATAGACGGCGTGGGTAAGAAAACCGCCAAGGATCTGGCAAAAACTTATAAGACGCTCGACGGATTTTTTACCGCCACAAAAGAGGATTTTAACGGTCAGAGCGATATAGGCGAGATAACCGCGCAGTCGCTTTACGATTATTTCCATAATCAAAGCAATATCGACGAGATAGAAAAACTCAAAACGCTCGGTGTCGAAGTTTTATCCGAGGAGAGCAAAAGCGGCTCGTTCTCGGGGCAGAAGGTCGTGCTTACGGGTTCGCTTACGGACTTTACGCGCGGCGAGGCGACAAAACTTATAGAAGAGCGCGGCGGCGAAGTTCTTTCGTCGGTTACGAAAACGACCACGCTCGTCGTTGCGGGCGAGGCTGCGGGCAGTAAACTCGAAAAGGCAAAATCGCTCGGAACTAAAATAATAGACGAAGAAGAATTTAAAGGACTGTTAAATCCTTGATATTTTTCGCAAAATGTGTTAAAATCGTTGCGGAGGAAAAGTTATGCAAAGTATGACGGGTTACGGCAAAGCCGAATATAGCGAAAACGGAATAACTTTAACGGTGGAAATTAAAACCGTAAACAATCGTTTTTTAGACGTTATCCCCAAATATCCGCGTAACTTCGTACAGTTCGACGACCTTATCCGCAAAACCGTGCAGGAAAAACTTTCGCGCGGGCGGGTGGAACTTTTCGTTTCTTACGAAAATTTAACCGAGGGCGGAGTAACTCTCACGGTCAATCAGACGCTTGCGGGCGAGTACGTAAAAGCCGCGGAAGAACTCAGTAAAAAGTTCGGCGTGGTAAACGACCTTACGGCGGTTTCGCTTATGCGTTTGCCCGACGTGGCTACGCAGTCGATAGCGGAAGAAGATTTCGCCGCTTTGGGCGAAATTTTAAAAGATACGCTTAATCGCGCGCTCGACGCGCTCAACGCGATGCGCAAAGTCGAAGGCGAAAAACTCACCGCAGATATTTATTCGCGCTCCGTTACCGTCGAAAAACTCGTGGATAATCTTTGCGAAAAAGCGCCCGAGATAAAAGTCGTTTACGAGAACAAATTGCGCGAGCGTATGGCAGAAATACTCGACTCGGCTACTTACGACGAAACGCGGCTTTTGCAAGAGGTTGCGCTTTTTGCCGATAAGTCGGACGTAAACGAGGAACTCACTCGGCTTAAAAGCCACATATCGCAACTGCGAGCCATACTTTCGGGCGAAAAAGACGCGGGTAAAAAACTTGACTTTTTAATGCAGGAATTCAACCGCGAAACCAACACCGTTTGCAGTAAGGCAAACTCGGTAGAAATTACCAAAATCGGGCTTGCGCTCAAAAACGAGATAGAAAAAATGCGCGAGCAGGTACAAAATATAGAGTAACCGTCGCGTGCTTTTCCGTGATGGAAAAGCAATACGTTATAAACAACCTGAATATGGAGGACGAAAAATATGATAAATCAACCGCCTATCGACGAACTTGCAAATAAAGTAGGTTCTAAATACGGTCTTTGCGTAGTAACCGCAAAGCGTGCAAGACAACTTATAGATCACGCACAAAGTCAGGGACTTACCGACTTGCCCGACAATAAAAAACCGCTTACCGAAGCGGCTACCGAAATTATGGAAGGCAAAGTTACGGTATCCAAGTATTAAGCCTAAGGCAGGTAATGATTGCAAAAGTTATAGTTGACGTAGCGCATAGCGAGGTCGATAAAGTGTTCGATTATATCGCGACCGACGAGATTAAACTCGGCGGTCGCGTTGTCGTGCCGTTCGGAAAGCGCGAAATAGAGGGGTTCGTGGTCGGTCTGTCCGATAACACGGACTTGCCTACGGACAAACTAAAAAAAATTATTCGCTCGCTCGACGATTTTACCGCTCTAACGGAGGAAACGCTTAAACTTGCGGAATTTATCCGCGACAGGTATCACGTGCCTTTCGCGCTCGCGTTAAGGCAGTTTATCCCAAGCGAACTTCGCGGCGGCAGGGTAAAGGAAAAAACGGTTTTAACCGTTACCTTAAACGGCGAATTTGCCGAAGTTTTACCGCAAATCAAGAAAAACGCCGTTGCGCAGGTAGGCATCGTAACCGAACTTAACGAAAAAGGCAAACTCGGCTTTACATACCTTTCCGATAAATACGGCGGCGCGGCGGTACGAACGCTTGAAAAACGCGGGTTTTTAACCGTTACCGCCGAAAAACTCGAACGCACGCCTTATACTTCGCTCGAAAATAAAGCGGCGGAAGTTTCCTTCACGCTCGAGCAGTCGCGCGCTATTTACGGTATAGAAAATACCGATAAGCAAGTCAGCCTCTTGTTCGGCGTAACGGGCAGCGGCAAAACCGAGGTGTACTTAAAACTCATAAGCGATACGCTTAAATCGGGTAAAACCGCGATAATGCTCGTGCCGGAAATATCCTTAACGCCGCAAATGCTCCGCCAACTGCGCGCAAAATTTCAGGGCAGAGTTTCCATTCTGCACAGCCGACTGAGCGCGGGCGAAAAATTCGACGAGTGGTTAAGGCTTAAAAACGGCGAAGCAAAAATCGCCATAGGCGCGAGGAGCGCGATATTCGCCCCGCTCGAAAACCTCGGTTTAATCGTGGTGGATGAGGAACACGACGGCAGTTACGAGGCGGAAAACAGTCCGAGATACAAAACTATCGAGGTTGCAAAAAAGCGCGCCGAACTTTCGGGCGCAAAGGTCGTTTTGGGCAGCGCGACTCCGTCGGTGGAAACTTACGATAAGGCGCTTTCGGGCGAATATTATCTCGCCGAAATGAAAAACAGGGTAAACGGCAAAACTTTGCCCGGATTTATAGTCGCCGATATGCGCGACGAAATTCGCCGCGGTAACGAAAGCGTTTTTTCTTCCGCTTTAAAGCAGGAACTTAAAACTTGCGTGGAAAGCGGCAATCAAGCAATAATATTTTTCAATCGCAGGGGATATTCCCGTCAGGTCATTTGTCGGGAGTGCGGCTACGTCGCAAAGTGCGAAAATTGCGACGTCGCGCTTAATTACCATAAAGACACGGGAC
>CAVLAV010000126.1:3787-5794 GCA_963660735.1 bacterium | reverse complement strand
CCTTTATATGTTGCCTTTAAAAGAGCCTTCCGGCATATTGATAGGCGGTGATAAAGTTATGCTTGCATTAGAAGAGAAAAACGGTAAAATACACTCGTTCTGGCTCGGATATAACGATTACGGCTACGAGGAATTACGCGCAACTATGCACAATTTTATAAAGAGGACTTGCCATGACTGACAAAGAATACGATAAAAAAGTTATGAAATTGTTAAAAAATCCTTTTGCCGAACCGGATGAGGAAATGCAGGAATACTTGCGCAAAATGGAAGAAGATATTGAAATCCGCAAAGAATTAAAAAAAGATGCCAAAGAAAGATTAAAAGCGATTTACGGCGAAAGAAAAAAGGGCGAATATACGATAGACGAATTTATCGAATTTTTGCATAACAATTACCCCGTAAAAATCGCCACGCTTGCCGATTTTTGTAAAAACGTTAAAGGCGTAAAAAAACACACGCGCTACCCTATAAACGTTTACACCGACAGACTTAACGATTTGCACTGCGTTGCCATATACCGTTTACCGCCTAAAGCAGACGATAAATACGTATATCTTTTACTTGAATCGCACAATGATAAATTGACTAACTGGTATACATCGGACAACGACGACGGATACGACGATTTAATTGCCGAAATGAATATTTTTGAATATTTTGAGGAGGCTGAAGATTGATTATGTTGTTTTCTAAAAGAAAAGAGCCTTTATTTCTGAAATCGGATATAAAAGGTTTTAAAAAATCACGCAATAACGCGGACGCTACTCGTCTTGAAATTATAAAAAATTCGCCCGAAAGATATGAAAACGTCTTGCAGGATATTCACGATACGATAGGAGTAAAAAACGTTGGCGAATACGATTCTACCGACGCAATAAACTACATAAGAAAAAAATACGCCGTAAAAACGATTTCCGCTTACGATTTGTTTTACCTTATGCCGAATAACGAATATTTAGACGCTTATAAGATAAGGAAACCGATTAAAAAAATAACCGACGGACGAGTTGGCGACGAAAATTGCATAGTTATATATTCCCTGCCCAAATACCGTCCGTCGCCCGCCTGGCTTATAGGCAAAAGCGATTGTACAAATTTAGTATTAGGCGCGAAAAACGATAAAATCTCGTCCTGGTGGATAGGGCTTAACAACACGGGATATACCGACCTCGGTATTGCGCTGTATATTTTCAGCGGTAAAAATTACGAGGCTATCTGTAAACTTTAATTTTAAATTTATAAAAATGCGGGCGCAAGTCGTAAGACTTGCGCCCGCATAGTTTTTCGATAACTGACTCGAGGTAAAAAACGCACGTCATATTGAGCGTCAGCGAAATATCTCACCGAATAAGAGTGAAGAATATACCTTACGGAAAACCACCCTCCCGGGAGTTTGCTTCGTTGCTTCGCTTCCTCGCAAAGACGATAAATTTTTTAATGCGACAACGCGGAAATTTCGCCGCACCGACGCGCGATTATACGTACTTGGGGTCTTCCTCTTTGGTAATTCCATTTTGTTTGTTGCGGTAGTCTTCGATAGCCGCTTTAATCGCCTCTTCGGCTAAAACCGAACAGTGTATTTTCTGCGGGGGTAAACCCTCTAATTCCTCTACCACGCGTTTGTTGGTGAGTTTCAACGCCTCTTCTACGGTCATACCCTTTACCATTTCGGTAGCGGTGGAGGAAGTAGCGATAGCCGCCGCGCAACCGAACGTTTTAAATTTTGCGTCGGTTATAACGTCGTTATCAATCTTCAAAGTTATCTGCATTATGTCTCCGCAAGCCGCGTTGCCGACCTTGCCGAGTCCGTCGTAATTTTCAACTTCGCCTACGTTTTTGGGGTTTTTGAACGCTTCCATTACTTTTTCGTTATACATTTTTAAGTTCTCCTTTTAAATCGAATAAGGGCGACATTGCGCGCAAACGCGTTACTATCTCCTTTAATTTATCCACCGTGTAGTCAACCTCTTCAACGGTGTTATCTCTGCCGAAAGTAAACCTTAT
>CAVLAV010000126.1:0-3777 GCA_963660735.1 bacterium | reverse complement strand
ACCCCGACGAACAAGCCGAACCCGACGAAACCGCTATGCCCGCCAGATCGAGGCTGAACAATATCGACTCACCCTCGATATACTCGAACGAGAAGTCCGCGTTGTTGGGCAAACGCTTACTGCCGTCCTTCGGACCGTTAAGTCTTACGTAAGGTATTTCGTTTTGTACTCTCGAAATGAATCTGTCGCGAAGGGACGCAACGTATTTGCTATCCTTTTCCAAATCCTCGCGAGTAAGTCTTAAAGCCTCGGCAAAACCGACCACTCCGGGTACGTTGGTAGTGCCGCCGCGGCGGGTTCTTTCCTGATGTCCGCCCGAGATAATTCTCGCAAGCGGAACGCCCGTCCTTATATAAAGCGCGCCCATACCTTTAGGTCCGTGGAATTTATGCGACGAAAAACTCATTAAGTCCACGCCCAAATCGTCCACGTTTATATCGATCGCACCCATAGCCTGTACGGCGTCGGTAAACACGGTTATATTGTGCTTTTTGGCGATTTTAACTATCTCTTTTATAAGCTCGATAGTTCCGACCTCGTTATTAGCGTACATACACGCTATAAGTATCGTGTCGGGGCGAATGGCTTTTTCGAGTTCGTCGAGATTTATAAAGCCCTCGCTATCCACGCCGATATACGAAAACTCAAATCCTTCTTTTTCGAGTTCGTGAGCGGTAGTGAGCATAGCCGCGTGTTCTATTTTAGAAATTATCACGTGCTTGCCCTTATGCGCCTGAGCCTTGCAAGTGCCGCGGAGCGCCCAGTTGTCGCTTTCCGTACCGCCCGAGGTAAAATAGACTTCGGCGGGTTTTGCGCCTATGATTTTCGCAATAGTGTCCCTTGCCTCGTCCACCGCCTCCTGCGCGGCTCTGCCGTAACCGTGTTGGCTGTTGGCGTTTCCGTAAATTTCGGTAAAATACGGCAACATCTTTTTTACGACTCTTTCGTCCACGCGCGTCGTAGCCGCGTTATCGAGATAAATCTCCTTCATATATAATGCTCCTTATTCGTCCGCGCATAGCGCGATTATAAGACCTATTTTATCTTACCTTGCGCGACGTCGCTTAAAGTAACGCCGTCTAAAATATCGTTAATGCCGTCGAAAAGTTTCTTCCAGAGCGCGCTCGAAGGGCAACAACACGCCGAACCTTTAACGCACCCGATAATTTCCATATTGTCCTCTTCGAGCGCGCGTACCACCTCGCCCATACTTATTTCTTCGGCAGGTTTTGCGAGCGTGTAACCGCCCGTTGCCCCGCGCGACGAAGTAACCGCGCCTACCGACAACAATATTTTTAAAACTTTTTCGAGATACTTGCTTGAAACGCCCGTATACTTTTCGAGTTCCTTTGCCGAGAAAAGCCTGTTTTCGGCCGCCAAAAGCGATAAAATCTGCACGCCGTAATGCGTTTTAGACGATAACTTCAACTTTAGCGACCTCCTGCTTTTCAACGATATTTACAATTCCTACCTACCAAGTAGGAATTTCGGCTATATTATAATACCGCGCGCGCGATTTGTCAAACGATTTTCGGGCGGTAAAACAATTCTTTTGACATTTTTTTTAAAAAACGCTATAATTTTAACGATGTTAAAAAGTTACGAGCAAATTAAAAACGCCGCAGAGTGCGAAACGGTTATAGAAAAGTCGAAATTCATTTGCAAAATCGCCTACGCCGAGGACGAAACCTCCGCTCGCCGAGTGATAGACGAAACGCGCAAAAAACACCCTTTCGCCACGCATAATTGTTACGCGTATATTGTGAATAACGGCGAAATTTCGCGTTTTTCCGACGACGGCGAGCCGCAAGGAACGGCGGGGCAACCTATGCTCGAAGTTTTAAAAAACAAGGGACTCGTAAACGCGGTCGCAGTGGTAACGAGATATTTCGGCGGAATAAAACTCGGTACGGGCGGCTTGTGTCGCGCGTACTCGGGCGCGGTAGTCGCGGGAATAGAAAAAAGCGGCACGGTTACTCTGTATTTATCGGATATATTCGAGTTTAAATTTGCATACGATAAATATGCGCCGTTTTTAAGGTTTTGTCAAAATAACGGAATAACCGTGCTATCGAGCGACTTTAACGAATCAGTAACCGTTCGCACCGCCGTCAAAAAGCCGAGCGAAAGCCTTTTAAACGGCATAACGGACGCAACGGACGGCAAAATCGAAACGACCATACTCGGCGAGGGGTATTACGAATGAACAAGATTACCGATATAAAGCCGCAGGTAAAAAATCCCACGCGGTGCAATATATATCTGGACAACGTTTTTTATTGCGGACTCGAACTTGAAACGGTTATGCGCCACCGTTTGAAAATCGGCACGGAAATCGAAAAAGAACGACTTGACGAAATTCAATGCGACAGCGAGCGCACCCGCGCTTTGGATAAGGCGTTATCCTTTATTTCCAAGTCCAAAAAGACCGAAAAACAGGTGCGCGACTACCTCACGGGCAAGGGTTACACCGAAAAAACGATTGACGAAACCGTTGCCAAAATGTCCTCTTATTCCTTTATCGACGACGCCGATTTTTCCGCCGACTACGCCCGAAGTTATTCCAAAAACAAAGGCAAAAGGCTTATCGCGCTCGAACTGAAACGCAAGGGCGTTTCGGACGAAAGTATGGCGGAGGCTTTGGAAAATTTAGGCGACGAACTGCCTTCCGCGTGCGCCGTGGGCGAAAAATATTCCCGTAACAAGGAAAAAACGCGCGAAAATATGCTTAAATGTTATAAGTATTTACTTTCCAAAGGTTTTTCATACGATACCGCAAAAGAAGCGGCGGAGAAAATTTTTAAAAATGCAGACGACGATTTTTGATACCCTACCCTCCACCAACGAGGAACTTAAAAAACTGAAAAATCCCACCGAGGACCAACTGTATATAGCGCGCGTGCAAACGGGCGGCAAAGGCAGTAAGGGGCGTTCCTTTATATGCGAAAAAGGCGGGCTTTACGCCTCACTTTTAAGGCTCAACCCGTGCAAAGCGAACGAGTCTTTCAAGATAATGACGGGCGCGGCGGTCGCCGTGGTAAGAACGCTTGCCGCGTTCGGCGTAAACGCCGAAATAAAGTGGCCCAACGATATTTTTTTCGGCGGCAAAAAGATTTGCGGAATTTTAATAGAGAACGTTATCGGCGGCGACGAAATTACGCGGTCGATTATAGGCATAGGCATTAACGTAAACAACGACCTTGCGCCCGAAATTGAAAATATAGCCACTTCCGTAAAACAAATAACGGGCAATAGCGCGAATATCGACGCTTTTTACGCCACGCTCGCATATAATTTATACAAGGAATATTCTATGGAAGAGTATATTTCCTACTGCAAATTTTTAGGCAAAGAAATAACGGTTATAAAGGGCGATAAAAGTTACCGCGCCGTTGCGGAAAGCGTTTTGCCCGACGGGAATCTCAAATTAAAAAGCGGCGAAACACTTTCCGCCGCAGAGATAACTATAAGGTAACAACTATTTGCGCCATCGGTTGTTCGATGGGATTGCCGCGCCTGCGGCTCGCAATGACGTAAAAATTCGACAACGCGCCGCTTATAGCGGCGCGTTTTATCCCCTATCGGCACTTCGTGCCACTTCCCCCGAAGGAGGAAGCAAGAAAAATAGTACGTCATATTGAGCGTCAGCGAAATATCCCACCGAAAAAATGATATACAATATACTTCTCGATAAACCACCCTCCCGGGAGATTACTTCGCTACTGCTATTCGGCACTTAACGCTTGCGCGTTAAAACTTTCGTTTTCCGCATTTTTT
>CAVLAV010000125.1:0-5797 GCA_963660735.1 bacterium | reverse complement strand
CCTTTAAGCCTATCAGCCCAAGGCATATCGCCACCGCGCCTATACCGTAAACGAAATTGAACGGCGTAGTTATTGACCCGTTTGAATACACGAATTTACGGCGTTTTACGAGATACAAACAAGTTTCGTAAATATTGCCCGCAAGTCCGCCGACGAGATACATAAGTATTAAACCGTAACCGTAATCAAGTTTATCCATAGTATATCACCTATCACCGCGTATATTCTATCACTTTTTTAAGCGAGAGAAAAGTACAATTATGCCGTCAGTGTTGAGATTTCATCTTTATCGCTATTTTTGTTTTTTGTGGCGTTAAACCGTTGACTTTAAATTTTTTATATGTTAAGATAAAGGTGTTGGGGCGGTTGCCGATTTTCGGCAACCGCCCCTATGGGCATTTACTATGGAAAATATAAAACTTTCGGATCATTTTACTTACAAAAAACTTTATCGTTTCGTACTCCCGTCCGTAATTATGATGATTTTTACGTCGATTTACGGCGTGGTAGACGGCTACTTTATATCTAACTTTATAGGCAAAACGGAATTTGCGGCGATAAACCTCGTATGGCCGTTTTTAATGATACTCGGCGGAATGGGCTTTATGATAGGTACGGGCGGTGCGGCGTTCGTCACCAAGGCCATAGGCGAAGGCGAAACAGAAAAAGCCAACCGCTATTTTTCTATGCTCATTATTTTCACCGTTATTTTCGGCGTGATTTTAACAGCGATAGGCATAGCGTTTATACGCCCCGTAAGCCGTTTGCTCGGTGCGGACGAGAATATGATAGACCATTGCGTTATTTACGGTACGACGGTCTTGGCGTTTACCGCGTTTTATATGTTGCAAAACGTATCCCAAAGTTTCCTTGCAGCGGCCGAAAAACCCAAACTCGGACTTTACGTAACTATTTTGGCTGGCGTCGCAAACGCCGCGCTCGACACGCTGTTTATAGTAGTTTTCAAATGGGGACTCGTGGGCGCGGCTTTGGCTACGGGCATAGGACAAATTATAGGCGGAATTATACCTCTTTTCTATTTCGCGCGCAAAAACGACAGTTTGCTTAAACTCGTCAAAACTAAAATCGACTAAAATTATTTTAAAAGTCTGCGGCAACGGTTCTTCCGAACTTTTAACCAACCTTGCCTCGTCGATAGTGAGTATGCTTTACAACTTACAGTTGATAAAATTTTTCGGCGAGGACGGCGTTTCCGCTTACGGCGTTTTAATGTACGTACAACTCGTATTTTTAGCGATAGAAATAGGCTTTTCTATGGGTAGCGCGCCCATTATAAGTTACAATTACGGTGCGGCTAACAAAACCGAGTTGAAAAGCGTGTTTAAAAAGAGTATAATATCAATGAGCGTGGCGGGCGTGTTGCTTTCGGGGTTAGCGCAACTACTCGCCGTACCGCTTGCAAAACTGTTCGTCGGCTCTTATCCCGCACTGCTCGACCTTACGATTACGGCGTTCAGAAGTTTCTCGTTCGCGTTCATCTTCTCGGGTATTACCATTTATTCTTCGGGATTTTTCACCGCTCTTAATAACGGCGCGGTGTCGGCAATATTGTCGTTTGTCCGTTCGCTCGTGTTCCAAAGCATTTTCGTGCTTACCTTTACCGCGGAAATTATTTGGTGGGCGGCGTTCGCAACCGAAATTTGTTCTTTCATTACCGCAACGATCTTCTTTATAGTTATGCGAAAACGCTACGGATATTAAAAAAACGCGGTCGCGCCGAATGCGCAGTTTCCATAGGGAATTATTAAAACTTAAATTTTAGAATTGCGCTTTCAAACGATAACAAAAAGGCTTGCAGGAAATTCGCTCCGTAATTTTTTAAAGGATTTCTTCAACCTTTGCCGCTTTACCGGTAAGATCGCGAAGGTAATAAAGTTTAGCCCTTCTTACTTTACCGCGTTTAACGACTTTAACGTCGGCAACCTTGGGGGAATGAACGGGGAACGTTCTTTCTACGCCGATACCGTAGGACAATCTTCTTACGGTGAAGGTCTCTCTGATTCCGCTGTTCTTCTTGGCGATTACTATGCCCTCGAACGCCTGAATTCTTTCTTTTGTTCCTTCGATAACTTTGAACGAAACCTTAACGGTGTCGCCTACGTTGAACGCGGGAACGGTGCTTTTCAAATTCTCTTTTTCGATTTGATCTATGATGTTCATTGACTTTACCTCCGTATATACTACGCGTTCGTAACCTATTTCTTCGTCAGAGGACCGCGCGAAGTCTTTGATATTTTATCATAACGCGCAAAAAATTGCAAGCGTTTTTCGCCCGTTTTCGCCCGTTTTAAATAGTTTTTTAATAAATTTATACGATTACGCCCTTTTTAAGCAAAATATTCGCGTAAACCGCCTCTTCGCCCGTGGCGATAACCGCGTAAGCGTTTTGCGCGCGCTTATAAAACTCGAACCTGTCTATATTGCCTATTTTTGCGTTTTTGTCGTGCTTTTCGGCTACGGCGGCGTACTCCTTCCATATAACGGGGTCTATTTTGCCCACGTCGCAGTCCATAAGTTGCATAAGCACGAAGTTGGGGTCGGAATAGGTGTCGAGCGGAATAAGCGACAATACCGCGTCGAGCATAGCCGCGCCGCCTATACCGTCGGCACGAATTACGCGCTTACCGAAATTTTCGCTCGGAAAGTTTGCGTCGGCAATAACTATTTCGTCGCCGTGCCCCATTTCGCAAAGAGTTTTAATAAGTTCGGGACTTACTAATTTGTTTACGCCTTTTAACATTTTTCAGTTCTCCTTTAATTGCTTTAATATATATTCGGCAATGAGTTTATGTCCCTCGTCGTCGGGGTGCAAACCGTCGAAAAGCATCTCGCTTTTTAACGGTACTTCCTTGCCGTTTATAACCGTGAAACCGTATTTATTCGCCTTATCGGCGAGTATTTTGCGGTACTCGTCTAAACTTACGCCTATGTCGTTCACCTCTTGAGCGCGCTTGTAAGGCGTTACTATTACGACCTTCGTTTGCGGTCGGTTTACATAAATGGTTTTAAAAACGAGTTCGACCGCGCCCGAAAAAGACACGTCGCCGAAGTCGCTTTCCTCCCCCACGGGGATATTTATCCCGAAGTCGTTAGTGCCTGCGGAAATTATAAGCATATCGCAATCGGGGGCATTTTTTTCTTGATTTATAACGCTGTAATCGGGGTTCACCGAGCCTTCGCTCTTATAACTAATGCCGTTTACGGCTTTATTTACGAGTTCGTAGCCGAGTTTTTCGGCGATTATACTGCCGAAAGTCTTGGCTTTGGACATAGGGCAAGTATCGTGTTTGCCCGTGTAAGTTCCCGCGGCGATACTGTCGCCCAAAACAACTAATTTCATAACTCACCTACCAAAACCGTCGTTGACAAATATTCAAGCGGTTCGTCTATAATTATTTTATCGCCGTCGCGGGTAAAATCCACTTTTTCCGACGAGCCGTCGCGACGAATTATTTTTATACTTTTAAAGTTCTCTCGCGCGTAAAACTCGGTCTTGTCAAACGTGTCCACGTTACCGTTTACCAACATTAAAACAAAGCCGTTATTCGTCTTATAGGCGTAAGTTCCCACGCCTTGTCTGCCCGCGATAAAATAACTTTGCGAATATTTTTTTATCGCGCTTAAATCGTAAAGTTTTCGCCCTCGACTATACACGGCGCGAGAATTGCCGTAGTCTGATCGTGCGCGTAGGTATGCACCGTAACGGGGTTAAAGTAGTCGATTTTTATAAAATCGCCCGAAGCCAACCTGCAGGACGCGCGCAAGTTTTTCGCTCCGTTTATAACCGAGCCGTCGGCGCATTGATGGTAAGTCTGATATCCGCTTTCGGCTGCCTTTAACTCGGCGTTTTCGGCGTTTATAAGGCGTAGCAAGCCGCGCTCTTTAAGTTTAAGCACGCAACCGCCCTCGAGAATTATTTTATTATTTTTAAACAGATTTGTCAAGTCCTCGTCGGTAAAATAATCGACGGAAGAACCCGAAAGAAAAATAGTTTCACTTTTAAACGCTTTTTCCTGCGAATATTTATAAGCCGCGCCGAGTGCGGACAAATACGCCGCGCCGACGAATTCTTTGGGGAAAAGGTCGTAAATCGCGCTATCATAGCACTTTTTATACACCGCTTTGCCGTCTATCGGCACTATAACGCCGCGCATATCGGAAAATTTCAATTTTAAATCAAGCACGGCTTGTTGATAAGGTCTTTCAAATTTTACCGCGTCGCCGTAACCGAAATTTTCTCTTACGCCGTCGGCGGTAAAGCCGTAAAGCGAATAAGTCATACCGCTTAATATAAGGGGCATTGTCGCCTCGAGAGTAAAGCGCAAAAAGCGCGCGCTCTTTCTGTACGGACTCGACGCGCCGTGTTCGGTTTCGGGCATTATAACGGTATCGTCGGGATTGAGAGCGCGCATTGCCATACTTACGCGGTTAAACGCAAAAAGCGCGTCCTTGCCCGAAGTTTCTGCGTAAAACGGCAAATGCACGCGATTTATTTTCGCGCCGCCGCAGGACAAAATCTCTGTAAATTTATTCCATTCCCTGCCCTCCACGCAATGCACGGCGGGGTCGGAACTCATAATGCCGACGGAAGTAGTCGGATTTGCCTTTTTTACGGCGTCTACGATGATTTTCAGCGTGTCGTACATAGTTTCTGCGTTGCCGTCAAGCCAAGCCTTTCTTTCGGCGTTTAAGCCGCCCTTTGCAAACGCTTTTTTAACGAATTCTTCCCGCGTATACGAAGTACCGAGTTTTTTATTAAACAACGCGATATGCTTATCGCAAAAACAGCCCACGCCTTTAAGCGGCGGATGATTGTGCAGTCTGAAATCGTCCTCTATCCAAAAAGTATCGGGTTTAAGGCGCGAAACGAGTTCGGTTACGTATTCGGCGTAATACTTTCGCCACTCCTCATCGAGCGGACAAACCACGAAATCGCCCGAAACGCCGCTTGCGTCCGTCATTAAAGTAAAGTTTTGCCCCTCTTTGAGTTTTCTTCCTCTGCCTACGTGCCCTATTTCTATCCAGTTGTTTATGCTTACGCTGACGCCTGCGGCGATAAACTTTGCCTTGGCTTTTTCAAGCGCGGAAATCCAACAGTCCGCCTCTTTTAAGGTGATATGCCCGAGGTTGAATTCTTCGGTGTTTATCATAAGCGCGATATTGTCAAACCCGCATTTTACGCAATGCTCCACTGCTAAATCTATGCGCTCGTCAAGCATTTCGTCTGCGGTAAATTGCAGTCTTAAACAGTTATGAAAAACTTTTCCGTATTCCATATTTTACCCTCCCGATAAATTTTACCATATATCGTAAATTTATTCAATAATTATTTAACCGTAAATTTGCCCTAATGTAGCAATTTTTTATCTTTTTTTAAGGGCGGCTTTGCGTACCGCAAAGCCGCCCCGTAGGTGAAACCTAATCACCCGTTGCTATCCGAATTTTGTTTGGGAATATGATATTGAGTTGCTTTTACGCTCGTAACTTTGGTAATGCCGTCGGTTGCGAAAATCGCAAACGAACCGAATTCGCCCGAATTACGAAGAGTGGTAACGCCGTTTTCGTCGTTTACCTTAACGCTTATCGCGCCCGATTTGTAAAGACGAATTTCCAAAGTAATTTCAGCGCCGTCCTCGGCGGTAAACTCCTTAACCACGCCTGCGGTTTCACCCGTATAGTAAGTGAGTTTACCGTTTTCTATCGCGATACGCTCGCCGTAAACGCCGTTTCCGCCGTAGTTAAAGGTTATATCGAACTTACCAGAACCGTTTATATA
>CAVLAV010000124.1:0-5827 GCA_963660735.1 bacterium | reverse complement strand
CGTCTACGTCTTTCGCTACGCCGACAACGTGCTCGGCTGCCCACGCCATATCGGCGTCTTGTTCCTTAAATTTAGAGCCGGGGCATTTGCAAACGGGGCAAAAATCGGGCGCACTGTCGCCCTCGTGAACGTAACCGCAAATGGGACATACAAATTTTTTCATAAGCATCACCTTTATCTTGAAAATATTTTCGTCTTTCGACGGCTTTATATTAACACACTTAACGCAAACTGTCAAGCGTATTTGAAAAATAAACTATTTTTCATTACTTTTTCGCGCATTTTTCCTCGCGTTGATAATCGAAACGAAGTCTACCTCGCCCACAATCTGCGAAAGGAAAATCACGCCGAAGCCCAAACCTATCCACAAAGTTATTCGGCTTATGCCCGCGATAATCTCGAAGAAAACGCTGAACACGCTTTCAAGCGAAAGTATAAGCGCGGCGGACACGGGCGAAACCAACTTCTGCCCGTACATTTGCGCAAACTGCGTAAAGCAAGTGGCAAACACGGCAAGATAAAGTATTTTCCATACCGAGGTAAAGTCGAAGGAAATTTCCGCATAGTGCTTGGGAAACTCAACCGAAAAAGACACGACGGCGCACAAAACCGCAACGGTTAAAATCTCGAAAAACAGCAGCACGGTAGCGTCGTCTTTTTCGGTATACTTATCTATAAAGATAATCTGCATTGCGTAAAAAATGCCGCAACCAAGCGACAGCGCGTCCCCCAACGCCTCGTTTTGACCTCTTTCGTTTTTACCCACGAGCGCGACGAGTGCAATGCCGATAAGGCACAAAACCGTAGCGACGTAACGGCGAGGTTCGGGCTTCTTTTTGAGTATCAACCAAGACGCAAACGGCACGATTATACAGTAAGAAACGGTTAAAAACGCGTTTTTTGACGGCGTGGTATATTTTAAGCCGAGCGTTTGAACCGAATACGCACCGAACAATATACCTCCGAGAATTATTCCGCGCAAGATAACTCCGCGCCCCGCGATTTTGAATTTTTTAAGTGCGAAAAAGAATATTATTACCGCCGAAATCGCAAAACGCAGTGTAAGTATTAAAAACGTGAAATGCCCGTTTCCGAACTTATCGAGCGTATCTTTAAGCACGACGAACGAACTACCCCATATAAGAGTAGTTAAAAGCAACAACGCTTTACCTAATAAATCTTTTTTAGTTTTTTCAGACACCATAATTTAAAAACGAAAACAAGGCGAATAGCAACGCTATCCGCCTACGGTCTTAACCAAAGTAATTAGTCAGCCTTCTTTTCTTCTTTGTTTACTACGAGTTTACCGTCGTAATAACCGCATTTGGGGCAAACCTGATGAGATGCTTTAAGTTCATGACAGTTGGGGCATTCTACCAACGTAGGAGCCGCAACCTTATAGTTGTTTGCAAATCTCTTGTTTCCTCTTTGTTTAGAAACCTTATGTTTAGGAACTGCCATCTTTATATACCTCGCTTGTTAATAGATTATTTACATTTACAATTTTCGTGATTGAGGTTTACGCCGCAACCCGAACAAATACCCTTACAATCTTTTTTGCAAAGAACGGAAACGGGAAAAGACAATAACAACTTTTCGTTTACCATTTCGGTAAGGTCTACAAGACCGCGCGAATATAAGTACGCGCCGTCCGTATTATCGTCTTCGGAAAAAGTTTCGTCAAACTCGACAATATTATGGAAAATAACGTCGTCAAGACAGCGAGAACACTTCGTTGAAATAAAGTATTCTATCTCGCCTTCCGCCCACACTTCGTTACCGCCAAGCGTAAGAGTGCCATTTACGGAAACCGGTCTTGAATATTCGGCGTCAGGTAAAGTGATTGCCGAGTCGTCCGCCTCGTAATCGAAGTGGAACGAACAACTTTCTTTGCCGCTACGCTGCAATTTCTTTACGTCAATAATCATAAGGCTTATAAATTATAAACTATTTTTTAAATAATGTCAAATTTTTAACTTACAAAAATCGCATTATTTTGCAAGTCTTTGCGTATCACGCGCAATAACGAGTTCTTCGTTGGTCGGAATAACCAAAACTTTAACTTTGGAATTTGCCGCGCTTATATCCGCAATACCGTCGCCGATATGCTCGTTTTTGTAGTCGTCTATCGCCATACCCATATATTCCATATTTTCGGCAATGGCTTTTCTTACGTGCGTAACGTGTTCGCCAACGCCTGCGGTAAACACTACGCAGTCTACCCCGCCGAGCGCGGCGGCGTATGCGCCGAGATATTTTTTGCAGGAATACGAAAACACTTCGAGCGCGAGCGCGGCTCTGTGATTGCCCTCGTTAGCCGCCGCGGTAAGGTCGCGGAAATCCGAAGAAACGCCGCTTAAACCCATAACGCCCGATTTTTTGTTAAGATAAGTAAGCGTTTCCGAAACGCTCATATTATATTTTTGTCCGAGGAACTCGACGATAGCGGGGTCGAGGTCGCCCGATCTCGTACCCATAGGAACGCCGCCGAGCGGAGTGAAACTCATAGAAGTGTCTACGCTCTTGCCGCCCTTAACCGCCGAAATGGACGAACCGTTGCCGAGGTGCATAGTGATGACTTTAAAGTTTTCGTCGTTTTCTCTGCCGAGATATTTAGCCGCCTCGGCAGAAACGAACCTATGGCTCGTACCGTGGAAACCGTAACGCCTTACTTTAAAATCGGTGTAAGCCTCGTAAGGAATACCGTAAATATACGCTTTTTCGGGCATAGTGGAATGGAAAGCGGTATCGAACACGCCCACCATAGGAACGTCGGGCATAATGGCTTTGCAAGCCTTAACTCCTATAATGTTGGCGGGTTGATGAAGAGGAGCAAGTTCGCTTAAACTCTCGATAATCGCCATATTTTCGTCGGTTAAAAGTACGGAATCGTTAAACGCCTCGCCACTGTGGACTATTCTGTGTCCTACCGCGTCGATCTCTTTCATCGACTTAATCGCGCCGTATTCTTTATCGACGAGCGCGTTTAAAACCACCTTGATTGCCTCGTTATGAGTGGGCATAGGCGATGTGATGACCGTTTCTTTTCCGTTTGCCTTATGCTTGCAAAAAGAACCGTCAAGACCTATCCTCTCGCAACCGCCTTTTGCGATTGCTTTTTCGGTATCCATATCTATAAGTTGATATTTAAGCGACGAACTACCCGCGTTTATTACTAAAACTTTCATTATTAAACCTTACCTTTTATATTTTTATTATATTTGAGTTTGCAACGCCGTAATGGCAACCGCCGCGACTATATCCGCCGTATGGCAACCGCGGGACAAATCGTTTATGGGTTTCGCAAGACCTTGGCAAAGAGGGCCGACCGCCTGAAATCCGCCTAAACGCTCGGTATTCTTATAATTGCTGTTGCCTGCGTCGAGGTCGGGGAAAATAAGTACGTTGGCGTGTCCCGCAACCTGCGAGCCGGGGGCTTTGCTCGCGCCGACTTCGGGTACGATAGCCGCGTCGAACTGAAGTTCGCCGTCGGCGAGAACTTCGGGTTCTATTTCGTGGAATTTTTCCACCGCCGCAACGACTTTATCTACGTCGGGGTGTTTAGCCGAACCCTTGGTGGAGTGAGAAATAAACGCCACTCTCGGGGTTATGCCCGCGATGGCAACCGCGCTCTTCGCGCTCGATTGAGCGATATAAGCGAGTTGTTCGGAAGTCGGGTTTTGGTTAAGTCCCGAATCGGCGTAAATATAGCAACCGTCCTCGCAATATTTGTTGCCGCCTTCGGGCGCAATCATCAAAAAGTACGCCGAAACGATAGGCGTGCCTTTAGCCGTTCTTATAACCTGCAAACCGGGGCGAAGAGTGTTGGCGGTGGAGTGGCAAGCACCCGACACCATACCGTCTACGTCGTCGGATTTAAGCATAAGCGCGCCGAACATAGTGTAATCCTTTTTAAGAGTTTCTCTCGCAAGTTCGAGAGTCATTCCCTTTTCCTTACGGAGTTCGTACAACAACTCGGCATACTGCTCGAATTTATCGCACTTTAAGGGGTCTACTATCGTAACGCCCGTAAGATCTACTTCGGGGTTGTTTTTTCTTATTTCTTCCTCGTTGCCGAGCAAGGTGATTTTCGCTATTCCCTCTTTAACCGAATCGGCGGCGGCTTGCACCACCCTCTTATCTTCGCCTTCGGGAAGGACTATATGCTTGCCGAGCAGCGACGCTCTTTTTTTAATATCGTCTAAAACTTTTGACATAATGCTCCTTTTCAGCGGCGAAATGCCTTCAATCGCTTGAATTTTTTCGCGCGTTGGTATAAAATGTTATTAAATTAACGATATTTACATTATACACCAAAAAAGAATAAATATCAACGAAAAAACTGCGATAGGAGCGTATTTTGAAAATTTGTTTTGCGATATGCGAATATAATCCCTTTCACAACGGGCATTTAAAGCATATAGAATATATAAAAGAAAAAATAAAACCCGACGCTTTGGCGATTATAATGAGCGGAGATTTTACCCAACGCGGAGAAATAGCCGTGCTCGATAAGTACACCCGTGCCGAACACGCAATAAAGGCGGGGGCGGACGTAGTTTTCGAGTTGCCTACGATTTTTGCCGCCGCGCCCGCCGAAATATTCGCAAAAGGAGCGATAAGCATTATAAACCGCGTACACGGCGAAAAAGTGCTTTGTTTCGGAACGGAAAGCGCGGAAAAAGAAAAACTATTGTCAACCGCCGCCGCGCTTATAAACGAAACCAAAGAATTTAAAAAACTTTATAAAGAAGAGTTAAAAACGGGTATACCGAGCATAAAAGCGAAAATAAACGCGCTTAACAAAATGAATATAGAAAATCTCGACTTCGAGTTGCTCAAAAGCCCGAACAACATTCTTGCGGTGGAATACGCAAAAGCGGTACTTTCGTACAAGTCGGACTTAACGCTCGAACCCATTTTACGCCAAGGCGCGGCTTACGACGACGCCGAACTTAAAAAAGGCGTTTCCTCCGCGCTCGCGATAAGACAGGCAATTACGGACGGAAAATTAAAAAAGGTCAAGGACGCCGTACCGAATTTCGTTTACGCCGACCTGCCAGACAGACTGCCCTGCGCCGACGATATTATATTTTATTCTCTTTTAAAAACGCCTAAAAGCGAAATGGCTAAAATACTCGATTGCAACGAGGGGTTGGAAAACAGAATAAAAGCGCTTGCCTGCAACTGTTTAACCCTTGACGAACTTAAAGAAAAACTTAAAACCAAGCGTTATACTTACGCGAGGCTTTCGCGCATACTGCTTTCCTGTATGCTCGGCATAGACGAAAAACTCATAAGAAAAAGTCTTGAACAAGAATTATATTTAAAAGTCCTTGCAATTAACAAACAAAAAACCGATTTACTTTCCTATTTCGATAAAAATTCCGACCTGCCGCTTATAACGCGCAAAAGCGACGCCGCAAAATTAGACGGCGTTGCGGCGGAATGTTTTAAAAAAGACGTTTTCGCTAATCTCGTTTTCGATTTTATAAACGGCAAAAAGACCAACGAATACGAAATGAAAATGGTATAAATTATGCGGCGCGCCGAAATTCGGCGCGCCGCGCTTTAATTAAAAGTTGATTATTCCCGCGTTGACGAGTTCCTGCAAAGAACAAAGAATACCTATCTTTGCGTGCGCCCAGGTCAAACCGCCCTGAAAATACACCGCGTAAGGCTCGCGGATAGGACCGTCGGCGGAAAGTTCGATAGACGAACCCTGCACGAACGCGCCCGCCGCCATTATAACCTTACTGTCGTACCCGGGCATATCCCACGGAATAGGCGTAACGTAACTATCCACGGGCGCAGCCTCCTGTATACC
>CAVLAV010000123.1:0-5835 GCA_963660735.1 bacterium | reverse complement strand
ACGCGCAAGCGTTAAGTGCCGAATAGCAGTCAGCGTGGCGATCCCCCTGAAAAAGTGCGCGGCATATACTCTGTACTTTATCCCAAGGGATTGCCGCGGTCGCTACGCTCCCTCGCAATGACAATAGGGGAGGGATAGTTCGGTGGGATATTTCGCTTTCGCTCAATATGACGCACTTGGTTTGGGGGATTGCCGCGGTCGCTCAATAAGTCTTGCGGTTTTGGCGCAAGTCTTATGACAACGGGGAAAAACGAATTATTTTTCTTCTTCGGTTTCGTCCTCGTCGCCCTCTTCGTTTTCGGGCAGGATAGTTACGCGTATTTGCAAAATGCGTTTTATCGTCTTTTTAAGAATTTCTATTTTAAGCCGTTCAAACTTAAACTCGTAACCTATGGGCGGTATATCGCCGAGGTGTTCTATTATCCATCCGCTTACGGTGTTGGAGTCGCTTTCCTCGTCGATGTCGAGCGAGAACAGTTCGCAAAAATCCGAAAGTTCGGCGTTGCCGTCCACCAAATACACGTCGTCCGAAACTTTATCGAAGTAGTTTACCACTTCGTCGTGTTCGTCCCAGATTTCGCCTACGAGTTCTTCGAGAATATCTTCCAAGGTAACTATGCCGAGCGTACCGCCGTATTCGTCGATAACGACAGCCATATGCACCTTTTGTTTTTGCAGACTTTTAAGCAAAACCGAAATTTGCATATGTTCGGTTGCCAAAGCCGTACTCGTTAAAATATTGCGGATATTTTTCGCGCCCGAAACGTATGCGTTGAAAAAGTCCTTTTCGTGTATCATACCTATTACGGTATCTATCGAGCCCCTGTAAACGGGTATTCGCGAATAACGGTGGCTTAAAAACACGTTTTTAATTTCTTCCATACTCGCGTTTTCTTCAACGGCGACCACGTTTACGCGCGGCACTAAAATGTCGCCGACTTCGCAGTCGTTAAATTCTATCGCGCTGGAAATAAGTTTGGTTTCGTCCTTATCGAGAGTACCGTCCTCTTTGGCTTCCTCTACGTAAGTAAGCAGTTCTTCTTCGGTGATGACGTCCTCCGACTTAAAGCGGAATATTTTGGAAAGCAAAATTTTCCAACCCTTGAAAAGCAGCGTGAGCGGGTAGAATATTATAATAAGGAAACTTATTATATAACTTACGCCGCAGGCGAATTTTTCGGGGAACTCTTTTGCAAGCGTTTTGGGCGTTATTTCGCCGAAAATAAGTATAAGCGCCGTAGAAACCGCGGTGGAAACCGTTGCCGCAACGCCCTCGTTTATGATAAGTTGACTGAAAAGCAACGTGAAAAGGGTAGTCGCGAGAATGTTTACTATGTTGTTGCCTATTAAAATAGTCGAAATGAACCTGTCGTAGTTTTCGAGTATTTTAAGCGTTTTTTTCGCGGATTTTTTATCGTCGTCGGCGGCTATTTTAAGCCGAGCGCGATTTGCCGATGTAAAAGCCGTTTCGGTCGCGGAGAAAAAGCCCGAGGCTAAAACGAGTAATACGAGCGCTATTATATAGCCTGCGTAAGAGTTGGGGTTAGGGGGAGGTTGACTGCCGTCTGCTTCCATAAAAATGCTCCTTTAAAATTAAAATTCGTCCTGAATTTTAAGAATTGGTACATATTATATCATAAGTTATAATTTTTGTAAAGTGTTTTTAAGGCGTGTAAAATTTGCCCGTTTGCAGAACGCTCCGTGTCATCGCGAGCGCAAGCGAAATATCCCACCGAACTATTGCTTTACTGTCATCGCGAGCCGAAGGCGTGGCGATCCCTTGGAATAAAGTACGGGGTATATGCCGCGTACCTTTTCAGGGGGATTGCCGCGGTCGCTTTTACCCTATTCAACGATAAAGGCTGACGCCTTACAAAAACCTGACGGTTTTTAGCGTTTTTAGAAAACGCCTATCGTTTTATGAATATCGTCGCTCGCAATCCCTTGCAAGCAAGTTTGCTCGCTCGACATTGACGCAATGACGACTAAAAAAGTGCGTCATATTGAGCGTAAGCGAAATATCCCACGACCAAAGTGAAAAGTATAATCAATACACGAAATTTTAAACTTCTCACACAAAATCGTAAGAAAACTTTTTGTGAAAATAATTGACAAACTTTTTAAAATAAAGTATAATCTAAACAGTTACATAGGTGGAGTCTGTCGCGATTACGGTAAATTTTTTTTTACCCTTATCACGACTTTTTTTAAAATATGCTGAAAACGGTGGCGTTATGATAGAAGAAATGCTTAAAAAAATACGCGAAAGCGAAGCAAAGGCGAGCGAGGTACGCGAGGACGGCGAAGCCGAGGCGCGCAAAATAAGGCTCGAAGCCGACGCGAACTATTCTTCGGCGGAAGAGGAAACCAAAAAGAACGCGCGCGCCAAGCGTGAAAGCGATCTGACGGCGGCAAGAACCGCCGCCGCGGAAAATTACGCCGCTTGCGTAGCGGACGCCAAGGCGCAGGGCGATAAAACGGTTGCCTCGTTCGAGGATAAAGCCTCCGCGCTTGCCGACGAATTATACGGGAAGGTGATAAGCGGTGATTTCTGAAATGTCGCTTATGCGCGCGCTCGTTATTAAATCCGAAAGCGATAAGATTTTCGACGCGCTTTCAAAAACGGGCGCAACGCAGATAAAAAAATGCGGCGAGTACGAACTCGCCTCGCCCGCAGAGGCGAAGAGCGATCAAAGCGTCGTCGATTTAACGGCAAAGGCGCGCGCCGCGCTTAAATTTATAGATTTTTCGCACGAACAACTCGCCGATAAAACTTTGCCGCCCGTCGTAAAGGACGGTTTCGGCGTGGGTATAGACGAGTTTTTAGCCGAAAAGACCAGGACGAACGAAACGCTCGAAGAGATAGAGAAAGTCCTCTCGCTCGAAAAAGAGTATTCCGACTTAAAGACCAAGGGCGCAAAGATAGAGGAAACCGCCCGCGGATATAAAGATTACGCCTGCTTAAAGGAAAAGTTTTCTTTTTATCAATCGACGAAAAGAGTTGCGGTTTATCTCGGAACGGTCGCGTCGGACAAGACCGCCGCTTTTACTGCGGCAGTCGAAAGTTTCGGAGCGGTAGTCGAGGTTTTGGGCGGCGACGGCGGCAAAAACGTTGTTTGCGCGTTGTGCCTTAAAGAGAGTTGCGAGGAAGTCGAATCGGCTCTTACGAAAGCCGCGTTTGCCAAATGCGTATATTCGGACGAGCAGACCGCGACGGAAGTTTTGCAAAAACTCGACGCCGAACTTAAAGAAAACGAAAACCGCAAAGAGGAAGTTTTGCGCTCGGCGGCAAACGTATCGCCGAGGACCAAAGATATTAAGGTGTTCGTCGATTATCTCGCGTTTACCGAGGAAAAAGAGGCGGCGTATTCCGAATGCGCGGAAACGGGCGAAACCTTGCTTATAGAGGCTTTCGTTCCCACCGAGGCGAACGAAAGGGTGCAAAACGCGCTTAAAGAAAATTCTTCGGCGGCGTATATCGAGATAAAACCCGTTCCTCGCGACGAGTTCGCCCCCACGCTTATGAAGAACAATCGCGTGGTGAGAAATTTCGAGGCGGTTACGAATATGTATTCCGCGCCCGCTTATGGCGCGCTCGACCCCAACGGCGTTATGGCGTTTTTCTTCTCGCTGTTTATGGGCGTTATTATGGGCGATGCGGGCTACGGCTTAATGATGATTTTAGGCGGCTTTTTGCTTGCCTCGCGCCAACGCGAGGGTACGAGCATGTATCGTATGGCAAAAGTTTTCGCTTACGGCGGATTTTTCGCAGTCGCGTTCGGAGTGCTTTTGGACAGTTACTTCGGCTATCCGCTCGCAAGGACGTTATCCCCCGAGTTTTCGGCGTTCTACCTTAAATACGTAGACCCCGTTGCGGCAAAAGCGACTATCGCGGGTATAACCGTGCCTTCCGCACTGCTTTGGTGTCTTGCGCTCGGCGCGTTTCAGATAGCCGTTTCGCTTTTGATGAAGGCCGTTCAATGTTTCGGTCGCGGTCAGATCGTAGAAGGTATTTTCTCGGGCGTCGTCTGGTCGCTCGCGCTTATATCGTTTATATTAACCGCGTTCTTCGCGGCTTTTCGCGCTCGGTATACTCACCGCGGGCATAACGCAAAAAGGGTTTAAAAAGGTTTCGGGCATATTCGGCGCGGCTTACGGACTTATAAACTACGTTTCGGATATATTGAGTTACGCAAGACTTTACGGACTTATGCTTGCGGGCGCGCAGATCGCGTCTATATTCACTAATTCCATAGCCGTGCAGATGCTGTTTCCCCTAGGGGCGGTCGGCGTTATAGGCGGCGTACTCGTAATAATACTCGGCAACGTGTTCAACCTTGCAATGAGTCTGCTCGGCGCGTATATTCACGATTCGAGGTTGCAGTACGTGGAATTCTTCGGCAGATTTTACGAGGGCGAAGGCGAATTGTTCGCGCCCCTCGGCAGTCAACGCGAATTTATATATTTTAAATAAGTAACAGCCGCGCGGCAAGCGCGGGTTATATAAAAAAGGAAAAATTTGGAGGTCTACTAAAATGGACGGTAGAGCAATAGCAATTTTGGGTCTTGCACTGTGTATGATACTGTGCGGCGGCGGTTCGGCATACGGACTTTACAGAACGGGCGCGGCGAGCGCGGGCGTGTTGTCGGAGGACGGAAAGAAGTTTTCTAAAATAATCGTACTCGCACTTTTGCCCGCAACGCAGGGTATTTACGGTTTCGTACTTGCCGTAATGAGCGTTCCCGAGGCGGGAATAACCGCTGCAGAAGGTTACGCCATACTTTATCGTGCGCTCGCTTTGGGCGTAACGGGTATGATTTCGGCAGTTTTGCAGGGCATAACCGCAAGCGCGTGTATCTACGCGATAGGCAAAAACAGCGCGGGTTCGGGTAAATACGTACTCTTCCCGGCAATGATAGAGTTCTACGCTATACTTGCGTTGGTACTCGGCATAATGCTTGCTTAAAAACGAGGATTTATCATTTAAAATGAGTGAAAACGAAAAGGTCGATATTCTTTCCGCAATAGCCGAAAAAGCCGAAAACGACCGCGCCGCGGCGATAAATTCCGCCGAGGAATACGCGCGCGATAAGGCGGAAAAGGCTAAAAAACTCGCGGAAGAAACAGCCTCGTCGTGGGCGGCGGAAACCGCCGTCGCGGCGGAGGATATAGCGAAAAAGAACCAAGTCGCCGTGCGAATGGAGCAGAACAAAATCGCGCTTGCCGCAAGGCGCAGGTGCGTGGACAGGGTGTACGAAATTCTTTTGCAAAAACTGCGCGCTATGGGCGCGGAAGATTTTTCGCGCCTTTTATCCGCCTGCCTGCAAAAATACGGCGAAAAAGGGCAGACGCTTATTCTTTCGGGCAGCGCGCCCGCGGGCGCGGACGAGGTAAAGTCGCTTAAAGCGGTTAAAGACCTCGGACTGAAAGTCGAAGTTTCCGCCGATATAAAAGACGGTTTCATCTTGTCGGGCGAGTCTTACGACCGCGACTTTACGCTTGCCGCAATAGTCGGCGGCGTTAAGGAAAGCACGGAAAAAAGTATCGCCCGGCAGACTTTTAATTGACGACGGGAGGCAAACGCACTATGAGAGATACGGCTTTCGTAAACGCGCTTGCCGTGTCCGCGCAAAAATCGTTGCTTACCAAAAGCAAATTTCTCGCTATGGCGGAGTCCTCTTCGCCCGAGGACGCGCTTTCGGTGTTAAAAAGCGGCGGTTTCGGCGAGGGCGCGGAGATAAGCGGCGCGGGCGAGTACGAGAAACTCGTAGATAAGGAACGCGAAAAACTTCGCGCGTTTTTGCGCGAGTATTCGCCGAGCAAAGGGCTTATAG
>CAVLAV010000122.1:0-5908 GCA_963660735.1 bacterium | reverse complement strand
TTTGTAAGGGTTTATAGAACACTATCTCGTCGAGTCTGTTTAAAAACTCGGGACGGAAACTCGATTTCAACAGCCTGCTTACTTCGTCTTTCGCCGACTGTTTGATTTCGCCGTTCTCGTCTATACCGTCGAGTATTGCCGACGAGCCGAGGTTGGAAGTAAGTATTATAACCGTGTTTTTAAAGTCTACGGTCCTGCCCTGCGAGTCGGTTATACGACCGTCGTCAAGCACTTGCAAAAGCACGTTGAACACCTCCGGGTGAGCCTTTTCGATTTCGTCGAACAACACTACCGAATAGGGTTTTCTTCTTACCGCCTCGGTAAGTTGACCGCCGTCCTCAAATCCGACGTATCCCGGAGGAGCGCCGATAAGACGGGAAACCGAGAACTTTTCCATATACTCGCTCATATCGAGCCTTATAAGGTTTTTCTCGTCGTCGAAAAGCACTTTAGCAAGCGTTTTTGCGAGTTCGGTTTTACCTACGCCCGTAGGTCCTAAAAACAAGAACGAGCCGAGCGGACGAGTAGGATCTGCGATGCCCGCCCTTGCGCGGAGGATCGCTTCGGCAACCGTTCTTACCGCCTCATCCTGCCCTATAACGCGTTTATGCAATATTTCTTCGAGCGATAAGAGTTTTTCCCTCTCGCCTTCCATAAGTTTGGCAACGGGAATACCCGTCCAACGGCAGACGATTTTCGCTATGTCCTCTTCGGTAACTCTGTCGTGCAAAAGTCCGTTTTCGCCGCTGCCGCTTTCCGCCGCCTTTTCGCTCTCTTCGAGTTGCTTTTTAAGTTCGGGCAGTTTGCCGTATTTGAGTTGCGCGGCTTTGTTAAGGTCGTACTCCCTCTCGGCGGTTTCCGCTTCGCGGTTGACGCGTTCTATTTCCTCACGCAGTTTCTGTACTTTGTTTATGCTCTCTTTTTCGTTTTGCAAACGAGCGTTCATCTCGGAATATTTTTCTTTGAGTTCCGCTATCTCCTTACGAAGATTGTCGAGCCTTGCAAGCGAAAGTTTATCAGTTTCCTTTTTAAGCGAAGTTTCCTCTATTTCAAGCGTGGTGATTTTACGCTTTACGTCCTCCATTTCGCTCGGCATAGAGTTCATTTCGGTCTTTATGTTGGCGCAAGCCTCGTCCACGAGGTCGATTGCCTTATCGGGTAAAAACCTGTCGGTTATATACCTGTCGGACAAAGTCGCCGCCGCGATAAGCGCGTTATCCTGAATTTTAACGCCGTGGAATACTTCGTATCTCTCTTTAAGTCCGCGGAGTATGGTTATGGTATCTTCAACGGTGGGTTCGTTTACCGTAACGGGTTGGAAACGCCTTTCGAGCGCGGGGTCTTTTTCGATATATTTTCTGTATTCGTCCAAGGTGGTCGCGCCTATGCAGTGGAGTTCGCCTCTTGCGAGCATAGGTTTGAGCAGGTTGCCCGCGTCCATCGCGCCTTCGGTCTTACCCGCGCCGACTATGGTGTGCAACTCATCGATGAAAAGTATTATTCTGCCCTCGCTCTTTTTGACTTCGGCAAGGACGGCTTTAAGCCTTTCCTCGAACTCGCCGCGGTATTTCGCGCCCGCGACGAGCGCGCCCATATCGAGCGAGAAAACTTTACGGTCTTTAAGGTTTTCGGGTACGTCGCCTTTCATTATTCTTATGGCAAGTCCCTCGGCGATAGCCGTTTTACCTACGCCCGGTTCGCCTATCAACACGGGGTTGTTTTTGGTCTTTCTCGAAAGAATACGGATTACGTTACGGATTTCCTCGTCCCTGCCGATAACGGGGTCGAGTTTACCCGTTTTCGCGCGCTCGACGAGGTCCGAGCCGTACTTGTTAAGCACGTCGTAAGTATCCTCGGGATTTTCGCTCGTAACGCGCACGTTTCCGCGCACTTCCATAAGCGCCTTCATAAACGAATTCTTGTCTATGCCGAACGCGTTGAAAATCTTTTTCACCTCGGCGTTAGGCTTTTCTATAAGTCCGTACAGGAGATGTTCCACGGACACGAATTCGTCTTTCATATCCTTGGCTTGTTTTTCGGCGGCGTCGGTAGCCTCGGCAAGCGCGGCGGACAAATACTCGCCGTTACCGTTGCTCACCTTTACCGTGCGTTCCACCGCCTCGCGCGCCAAACGCTCGATAGCCGTCTTATCCGCGCCCATTTTTGCAAACAGGTTGGGAACTAAACCGCCTTCCTGCGTTAAAAGCGCAAGCAGTAAATGTTGCTGATCTATTTCGCGGTTGCCGTATTCGCGCGCCAGACTTTGCGCCGAATTTAAAGCTTCCGCGCTTTTCGCGGTCAGATTTTGCGAATTCATAATATCACTTCCTTTTTCTCAATATTTTTACGATATTCTCTTTCTATCTCGCTCCGAGCCTTATCGAGATCGGCAAGGTGCAAGAAATATATTCTTAAATATTTATCGAACTCTGCAACGTACTCGGCGATAGCCTCGCCCGCCTTTTGGGGAGTAATTCCCTCGGGGCGCAACATCACGCGCACGAATTTGTTATCGGAATAGCCGTAGGCTCTTTCGCCTATATACTTTTTCTCGAGCGACATAAAGAACTTATAAAAATCCTCCATTATGGCAAAGAGCGTTGCGCTCGTCGTCCTTAAAGAAATTTTCAACTGTCCCAAATCGCCCGCGGGGAAAAGTTCCACCGAGTATTTTACGGTAGGGTTGTACTTATACAAAAGCGCGCTCTGTACGAACGCCATCGAGTTGGACGGTAAATTAGTAAACCTCAACCCCGAATACCTCTCTATAAGTTTGCCCATATTTATAAGCGCGTTCTCCATTTTCATATCCACGGTTTCAATCGTGAGGTAGTCCGCAAGCAGTCTGTCGAGCATTACCGAACGGCTAACGCCGCTCTCGTAAGCCTTTTCGTCGAGCCTCGATACGAGTTCGTCGCTTAATAATACGCTGTATACCGATTTATGCATTTTTATCTTTCGCCTTCCTTTTCGTCGTTCGGCAATATTGTACACCTAATTATATAATTTGTCAAGCAAAAATCATAACTTTATTGACAAAATTTAAAAATATTTTTGCGTTGCCGAAAATCGTTTTACTTTTACGCGCCAACATTATATAATAGGAACGAATATACACGAGGAATTAAAAAAATGATTACTTCCAAACAGTTAAGAAACGCGTGGCTCGAATTTTACGAAAAGCGCGGACACGAAAATATAGGCGCGGTTTCGCTTATAGGCGACGGATCTACGGGCGTTATGTTCAACGTGGCGGGTATGCAACCGCTTATGCCCTATCTTTTGGGCAAAAAGCACCCGTCGGGCAAGACGAGGCTTTGCAACGTGCAAGGCTGCGTGAGAACGGTTGACATAGAGAGCGTAGGCGACCCCACCCACTTTACTTTCTTCGAGATGATGGGCAACTGGTCGCTGGGCGATTACTTTAAAACCGAAAAGACCAAGTGGTCTTACGAACTTTTAACCGAGGTTTTCGGACTCGACGGCAACGAAATCTGTTCTACGGTTTTCGAGGGCGACGCCACCGCTCCGCGCGACGAGGAAACCGCAGAACTTTTGAAAAAAGCGGGCGTTAAACCCGAGCATATATTCTATCTGCCCAAAAAGGACAACTGGTGGGAACTCGAAGGAACGGTAGGCACGCCTTGCGGACCTGACAACGAATGGTTCTATCCCCGCCACAATAAGCCTTGCGGCAAAAACTGCGGACCTGACTGCGGCTGCGGCAGATACGTGGAAATAGGCAACGACGTATATATGCAGTATAAAAAGACTGCTACGGGTTACGAGCCGCTTGCCAACAAGAACGTGGACACGGGTTTCGGACTCGACAGACTTCTTGCGTTTTTAAACGGCGTTACGGACGGATATAAAACCGACCTTTTCGCGCCCGTCATCGCTTATCTCGAAGAAAAATCGGGTAAAAGTTACGACGGCGACGAGTCGGCGCGCAAGGCTATGCGTATAATCGCCGACCATATCCGCACTTCGACTATGCTTATAGGCGACGTAAACGGAATAGTGCCTTCCAACGTGGGCGCGGGGTATATTTTGCGCAGACTGCTCCGTCGCGCTATCCGCTACGCGAGAGGACTTAACCTCGATAAAACCGCCCTTACCGACGTTTCCAAAATATTCATAGAACAGATTTACGACGAGGCTTACCCCCTGCTCGTGGGAAAAGAAGAGTATATTTTAAACGAAATCGCCAAAGAGGCGGACAAGTTCGAGGCAACCCTCGCAACGGGTCTTAAAGAATTTAACAAGTGCGTTGAGGGCATAAAGCGCAAAAACGAGTTTATGGCGCAGAAAGACCCCGCTTACGTACCCGAAAAAGGCATTAACGGCAAGCAGGCGTTCAGACTGTACGATACTTACGGTTTCCCGCTCGAACTTACCGCCGAACTCGCCGAAGAAATAGGCTTTACCGTCGATAAAGACGGCTTTAACGAGGCATTCAAGCAACATCAGGAAATAAGCAAGCAACAAGGCACGTTTAAAGGCGGACTTGCCGAGCAGAACGAAATCACCGCAAGACTGCACACCGCCACTCACCTTTTGAACGCCGCTTTAAAGAGCGTTCTGAAAGACGACGGAATAAACCAACGCGGCTCTAACATCACCGTGGAAAGGTTGCGTTTCGACTTTAACTATCCGCGCAAACTCACCGCGGAAGAACTTGCCGAAATAGAGGCGTGGGTAAACGAGGCTATCAAAGCCGACGTGGAAGTTACTTTGGAAGAAACCACTCCCGAGCAAGCCAAAGCGCAGGGCGCGGTAGGTATTTTCGATAATAAATACGGCGACAAAGTAAAAGTTTACACCATAGGCAAATACAGCAAAGAAATTTGCGGCGGTCCGCACGCGGCGAGAACGGGCGAACTGCACCACTTTAAGATAGTCAAGGAAGAGGCGTCCTCGGCGGGCGTCCGCAGAATAAAGGCTATACTCGATTAAAATCTATTTATATTGCGTTATATTGCGCCGTCGCGCCAAGCGCGACGGCGCAACTTTTAAAGACTATGCCCGATAAAATTTTAATACGCGGCGCACGCATACACAATTTAAAAAAATATCCGCGGCGGACTGCTTTCAAAGCAGTCCGCCGCGGATAACGTTTATCCGATTAAACCTTTGTCGATTAAATACTCCTTAACCTTTTCGGCGATAAAGGCGTGGCCTTTATCGTTGGGATGAAGTCCGTCGGCGGTGTATTCGTCGCCGCGGTCGGTCTTGGGGACGGGAAAACCGTCGTTATAAAGGTCGATATAATCTACGCCGTGCGCAACGCAAAACGACCTTATTATATCCACGTAGCCTTTAAACGGCAAAGTCGGTTTACGGCGACCGTTGCCGCTCGGGTCGTTTTCGCTGAACCTGCGCGCGGGCAAGATAAAGCAAATTTTTTCCTTGCCGTAAATGGCAGAAAGTTTTGCAAAAAGATTATTTAGTCCGCCGCAGAAAGTATACGGCGAATTATCTTCCGCAGTGCCTATTTCGGCGTCGCCGTGTCCGTAATCGTTAGTACCGCCGAAAACGAACACCATATCGGCGTCTTTATCCATAACTTCGGCGCGCATCTGAAAGTCGTAATCGAAAGTCCGCGGCAAAGTCGGCTTTTTCTGCCTTGCTATTCTCGTACCCGAAACGCCGAAATTCGCCGTTTCCACGCCGCAAATTTTCGCCACTACGCTTACGTATTTATTCTCTTCGCAGGTTGCGCCTACGCCCTCGGTTATACTGTCGCCTAAAAATATAAGTTTCATAATATATTATTGTACGCGCTTTTTTTGCCAAAGTCAAGCGTTGGCGCGGCGTCCCCGACAAAATACGTCATATTGAGCGTTAGCGAAATATCCCACCGAATAAGTGATTAAGTATTTACTCCGTAGACCTACACCCTCCCGGG
>CAVLAV010000121.1:0-5979 GCA_963660735.1 bacterium | reverse complement strand
ACATAATATCAAATTTGCAAAGTGTTCTTACGAAATTGCTTGTATATAAACGTTTTCTGGGGACGCTTTTAACTCGTTTTCACAAAGAGTATAGATAATAATCGCGTCGTCCTGCGTGAAATCCGCGTCTTTTACGATAATGCTTACGTTGTCGGAAGTAAGACCTACCGTAACCGCAACTTCGCTGTAACCTTTGCTCTTGATAAGGTTTTCAAGCAAATTTTCCTGTTCCATAATGGCGGCGAGTTTAAGTTTCATATCGAGTGCTTCTTTCTTGGTGTCGGAATCGTTTTCGGCGGACGATATTATTTCGTCTATTTGAGAAAGTTGCTTGTTTCTCGACGAATTACGCGTGTTTCTTACTTCGGTAAAGTAAGATGCGGTAGGCGTGGCGTCTACTTTCGTTCCGAGAACGGAAGAGGACAGTACGAAGTTGAGTACCGCAGTAGTTACGAGCAATGCGATCATACAACTTAAAACGATGATTTTCTTTTTCTTGGACATAATGTTACTCCTTTATTTAACGTGCTAAAATTTGCACTTTATTACAATTAACGCCGAGCGCGACGGTTACGGCGTTTAAAATCGCCATTTTAACCGTTATATCGTCCGCGCCTTTTGCCACGACCAGAACCCCCGTAATTTCGGGATATTTTTCGCCGAGTATAACGGGCTTACCTCCCGACATCACCGTAGAAACGGTGGTGGTTTTTCTTCCGTTTTCCTCCACGGTCTTTTCGTCCACCGCCACGACCGACGAAATCGCGCCGTCTACCGTTATTACCACCGAGGACTTACCCGCGCCCTTTATGCCCGATATTACGCTTTGCAACTTATTTTCGAGCGAAGATACGTAGCGATCGGTTTCGCTTACGGTCGCGGTATTTTTGTTTGACGATTTACCGAACGAAAACGCCGCCGCAAGAATTATCGCCGCAATCAAGGCAACGATTAAAACGTATTCGGTTTTCAGTTTGAATTTCGGATTTTTTTCAGGCATAGACGCTCACCTTCCCTCGGTCCAAATTCAGTTCTTTGCACACGTAATCCGCAATCACGTTATTATCTATATGCTCGGTTTCGTCGGTAAATACCGCGTTGCTCAAATAAATATCTATTTTCGTAATTTGTCCTCGACAATATTCGACTTCTACCCGCTCCGCAACGAGATCGATATCGAGCAACCTGTTTTTTACGCCTTTGGCGTAACTCGTCTGAATCTTATCTTCTATAATATCGCTCACCGCTTTATCGTACTCCGCGGACGAAACTTCGCCGAAAGCGTAAGAAAAACTCTCGCATATTTCGTTTTTTGCAAGTGGATATGCCGCGGTAAGCGCAAACACCGCCGACAGCGCAACGCAAGCGCATTTTTTGATTTTTCCTTGCGGAAGTATTAGTTCGGCAAGCGAGATACATACGCAAGCGACTAAAATCAAAGTAACGTAACTTTTCATATTAAAACACCGCCTGAACCGATAACACTATCATTATTATCGTGATAACGTACATAAGCGTTGCAAGCAAAAGACCTGCAAGCGCGTGGTGCAAGACCGAAACAGCCGAACTTATAAAGGAATACACTCTGTCGTCGGAAAACGGTTGCGCTACCGCGTTCACTATTCTTAAAGCAAAAGTCAGCGCGGCTATTTTTATCACGGGCATTAAAACCGCGCCGAAAACCAAGACGAGCGTCGTAAGCCCGAGCGCGCTCCGAACGAGCGAGGCGGCGGCAACGACGACGTCCGCACCGCCGCTCAATATTCCGCCCACCAACGGTACGGACGAGTTAAGCGCGTATTTCAGCGTTCTTACGGTAACCCCGTCGGCAAGACCGCCGCTTATCCCCTTTACGGTTAAAAACAGTGAAAATACAGTAGCCGCAAGACCTATTCCCCATTTCAGAATACTCGATAAAAAATCAATAAATCCCTTTAATTTTACGGTTTTTGTCATATTAGAAACCACGCTTAAAGCAAGCATCGCCACGACACACGGAAAAGTAAAATTTTTAATGAATATAGTTGTAAAACCGTCGATAAATAATGTGGTGGGACTATATAACGCCGCTTGCGCGGTTGCCCCCGTAGATACCATCAATGCAAGCAACGCGGGGAAAACCGCCTGCACTACCGACGATACTTTATCTACCGCACCCAAAGCGGACGAAACGAGCGAATAGCAAAGTGCGGTAACGGTTGTAACGATAGCGGCGTACCCGACGAAATGCACGATTTCGCCAACCCCCGAGCCGAGCCGTTCGGCGTTTAAACACCCTAACAACGAACAAAGCAATAGTACCGACAATAACGAAAGTAATGCGGGCAATCGGCTTTTTGCTTCGGCAAACAAAAGCGAGCCTACGTATTTGAACACCGTTTGATATTCCACCACCGACTCCCCTCGGACGAATTTATAAACTATATCCTTAACCGAAATTTTTTCACCCGCAATACCGCTTATATCGTCGATAAATTTTTCCATTTCGCCGAAATCCACGCTCTCGGTTATTTGAGAAATATTATCTTCGAGAGAGGCTATAACCTCCGATTGCGCGTCGGTTTTACCTTTTTCGCCGTCGGCAAAAACCGTATACGAGTCGCCGAAAAAAATTAAAACGACTATTATCAACGCCACAAAAATTCGTTTTTTCATTATAAAAGATTTATCACTATCTTAATTAAATTCTCTATTACGGGAAAAGCCGCCGTGATTATTAGTATTTTACCCGCAAGCACAACCTTGTCCGATATGCTTTTAAGACCCATATCGTCTATTACGTCGGCGGTAAACTCGACGAGATAGGATATTCCTAAAATTTTTATTACTATTTTTATAACTTGTCCGCCTATTTGCGCGTAATCGCCGAGCGAAGTAAGCAACGAAAGAAAGTCCGCCGCATATCCGACTGTCAAAATAAGCAACAAAACGCCCGACGCGACCGTTGCCAACCCCGCAAGTTGACTGTCTGCGTTTTTTAAATACACTACGACGAGCGCGCACACGACGCCGACCGCCGCTATTTTTAACAGTTCCATACTAATACAGACTGAAAATTGTCTTTATCGACTCGAACAACTCGCTTATCATACCTATAACCATAGTAAGCGCGATAATAAGCCCCGCCAAACTTACCAAAGTGGCAAGATCGTCCCTGTCGGACTTTTTAAGTATCTGACAAACGACGGTTATCAATATGCCGAGCGCGGCAAGTTTAAAAATTACGTCTATACTCATAACACCAAAATAAAAATCATTGCGCCGAAAGCAAAACCGAGTTTAACCCCGAGAACGGAATATTTACTATCCTTATATTTACATTCTTCGTACTTTTTCTTAATAACCTCGTCTGCGTAGGCTAAAAAATCTTTTTCCGCTTTACCGACGTTTTTACCTGCTGTTAAAAAATAATTTTTTGCAAATTCTCTTTCGCTCATTTGAATATAGGTCGGAAAGTACGCGCCTTCCCCCGTAAAAAGACCGTCGCTTGATAAAGTTCGCATAAAGTCTTCCGAAGGATATTCGTTAAGGGCAACGCTTTTTACGCTGTCTTTTTTATATTCCGCGTTAGCCATCATATCGCGTGAAAACGACAAAAAAGACTCGTAATATTCGCGCCGCTTTTTAAACTTGTCCGAATATTTTTTACCCGCATAAGTCAGGGCGACAAGCGCGAGTATACCGACTAAAACGTTCATATTTTTTTCATCTCCCCGTCGTATACGCCGCTCACTTTAAAGTCTTTCAACCCGACGAAAAAGTCAAACGGTAAAAAATCTAAAATCGCATAATTTTCAAGTCTTTTTGCAACGTTTTCTATTTTGTCGGCGTGCAACGACGCAACCGCTTTAACGCCCGATCTTACACAATTTTTTAACGCGGAAAAATCTTCCTTACAAGTCAGTTCGTCGGTAATTATAACGTCAGGATTGAGCGTTCTTACGCCGCAATTTAAGCCGTAAGGTTTGTCCGCGTACTTTAAAACGTCGAAAGAGTTACCCGCATAGGCATTCGGCAAAACGAGTTCGTCCCGCTCGTCCACGAACAAAACGTTAAGATTAAGTCCGTCAGAATAGTTTCTGCCGAGATCGCGGATAAAAGTAGTTTTACCGTGGAACGGCGGAGAAAACACGAGTACGGATGAATTCCTTTTGATAAAACGCCCAAAAAACTCGTCCGAGCACCCTTTAACCGCGCGCGGATAGCGAACGCACAACGAAGTAAAATTCTTAACGCCCTTAACCTCGCCGTTTTCGTATACGACTTCGCCGCACACGCCAACCCTTTCGCCGCATTCCGAAGTAATAAACCCGCGTTTAAGACTTTCCTCCACGCTGAAAAGCGAATAATCGCAAAGTTTCATAACGCAGTCCTCGATTTGACTTGCGGTTAGGCGATTGTTTAACAGCCGTCGTTCGGGGTTTCCGCCCTTGTTTACCGTTATCGAAACGGGCAAGTCGGCGCGCAACCTTACTTCGCAAACGTCTTCCCCCGCGGTGATTATTTTTTCTTTTAAATACGGCGGAATAAAATCAAGCATAAGCGTAGCGTCCCGAGTTTTCTAACGTATATATATGCTCTACGCACGATTTTTAGAACGAAAAAACCGCCGCAAAACGATTTTTGCGGCGGTTTAAAGATACGCTTCTAATCTGTATATGGGTTTACCGAGCGACGAAAACAATTCTTCGTATTCGGTAGTTACGTTTCCCTCGAACGCGCTTTTATGCAAATCGAGGCTTATATTTTTTAGTTTATAACCGTTTTCGGATAAAGTTTGCAGGGAATACTCGAAAAAACCTTGATTATCCGTTTTTAACCAAATCTCTCCGTGCGGTTTTAAAAGTTTTTTGTACAGTTCCAAATACCTTCCGTAAGTGAGCCTGCGATTGCGATAAGTATATTTTGGATATGAACAAGAAAAATTCAAAAATATCCGATCGGCACAATTTTCGGGTAAATGTCTGTCGAGATTTTCCACGCCGCAATTCATAAACGCAAGGTTTACGGGATTTTCCTCTTTTGCCCGCTCGCAAGGTTCTACTATAACGTTGCTTATCTTTTCTACCGCTATCAAATTTACGTCAGGGTTAAGTCTTGCCGTATCGAAGGCGAATTTACCTTTCCCGCAACCGAGTTCGAGCCACAACGGATTATCGTTTCCGAAAGTATCCCGAAGATTTATAATATGCTCGGTATGCACTTCTTCTTTAAAATAATCGGGCGTTTCTCTTACCAACAAATGACGATCGAGGTCGTTCATTCTTTCGTCGAGATTACGCTTTCTTCTCATTCTCATAAGCACTATTATATAGCAAAATCGCGCAAAAATCAAACGATTATATCTGACTTTTAAATTGTTTTATAATTTTATTTTCGATACGCGAAATCTGTACCTGCGACACGCCTAACGCCTCTGCTATTTCGCTTTGAGTATTATCGCGATAGTAACGCATTATAATTACTTTTCGTTCCCGTTCGGGCAGTTTTTCTATCATCGAACGAAGAAGAATTTTATCTACCATATCGTCCTCGCGTTCGTTTGACGGTAATTTATCGACGAGTTCGACCTTTTTATCGTCCGACCCGTCGTCTATCGTACCCGAAAGCGACAAAGGCATTTTTGCGCTGTCAAGCGCGAGTACCACGTCCTCGCGTTCCATATTAAGCGCGGAACAAATTTCGTCGAGCGTTGGCGCTTCGCCGTTTTCGGCGTTTCGACTTTGAATATACCTGTTTATAAGCGTTGCCTGCGACTTGATCATTCTCGAAACTTTTATAGTTCCGTCGTCGCGTAAAAACCGTTTGACTTCGCCTATTATCATAGGCACGGCGTAGGTCGAAAACACCACGCCGAATTTTTCGTCGAAGTTTTTTATCGCCTTTAAAAAGCCTACGCAACCTAGTTGATATAAATCGTCGTAATCTACGCCCTTGTTTTTAAATCTCTTGATTATGCTTTTAATAAGCAGTACGTTG
>CAVLAV010000120.1:0-5996 GCA_963660735.1 bacterium | reverse complement strand
TCTTTGGGTTTTACGGGGGTCTTTTAAAAACGCTTGATTAAAATCCTTAAATATTATATAATTATTATATTGTGTACGATCGAGAAGGTAAAATAAAATGCGAATAAGAAACGTTTTCAACATAATAATGCGAAATTACGCGCTCACGTTTAAAACGCTGCTTTTTAAACTCTGCACTTTCGCGGTGTTTGCGTTGGGTTTGGGGCTTATGCTCAAACTGCGCTTAAAGGGGCTTGTAAACGCCTTTTTACCCGTGGCAAGCAACGGGGTTGCGGTTATAAAGGCTTTGTTTTCTACTGGTTCGGCAACCGAGGTTACGGAAGTTTTCACCGAGAGTTGCCATACCTTTATGGACTACGTTTCGTCTAACGTGGGCAACATAGTTTTAACCGCGGCGATACTCGTCATAGGTATTTTCGTCTATCGTTTCGTAAGCGGAATGAGCGACTGCGTGGCGGTTATTTCGATAGACGCTTACGCCTCTACCCTTTCCAAAAAACCGTATTTCGGCGTTTTATTTGAAAATCTCGGTTTAATCGCGGGTTTTCAGGCGGTGGAAGTCGTTTTTGCGCTTATTTACACGCTTGCCGTGGGCGCGCTCGACTATTTATTCGCGTCGCTTTTAATAAAAGTCGTGCCTATGCTCGCCCCGTTCTTTTGCGTGGCGTTTTCGGTCGCGAGCCACGGGCTTTACAACACTATGATAAGTCGTTTCGCAACCGAAAGGCTCGTAGGCAAGAAAACTCTGAAAGCGGCTTTAAAGAGCGGTTTTCGCCCGCAAAGCGGATATTTCGTTAAAATGTTTATGAGTTATTCTATAATAAGCCTTATCTATACGTACTTGTTCACGACTACGCTCGTTTTCACTTTCGGCGTGGGCACGGTAATGCTCATACCCCTTTACGCCAACGTAATTGCGGGAATGAAAGTGATTGACGCTTACGTAATAGAAAAGAAAAAATATTTTGTAGATTACGACAATATCGTCGTTCCCAAGGAACTCCGCGAAAACGACGAGCAACTTTTAAAAGACGTGGAAATTTAGGATAGAAAAATGAAACAGTGTATAGATTCCCCTAACTTACATAGAAGGTTAGCCAAAATTATAGGTCAGATACAGGCGATTGACAGAATGATAGACGAGGACGTGCCTTGCGAAGATATTTTGTCGCAGATAAGCGCGGCAAAGTCTGCGCTTAACAAGGCGGGGCAAGTCGTGTTGGAAGGTCATATAAAGCACTGCGTGAAGGACGGTATCGAACACGGCGACGCCGAGCAGACCATAGAAAAATTCACCAAAGCGGTGGAGCGGTTTGCTAATATGCAATAAAGTTTTAACCGTAGATATTACGCGCGGCAACTTGCGTTGCCGCGCGCTTTTTTTATAAAAACTCCTTTTTTTGCTTGACAATGCAAGCCTCGACGATTATAATATACATATACCCCTATGGGTATATTGCAAATAATTTAAAGGAGCGTTTTATGAGAAAAACGATAAATAAAATCGCGGAAAAAATAGAGCGATTTATGGAACTCGGCGGCGTAACGAAGGAAATAATACTGCTTTGCATTTCAGGCGCGGCGGTTATTTTAAGTTTGATTAACCGAAATTTCGGGTTTTGGAATTTGCCTTTCGATTTGGCTTGGGTGTCCGTAATACTTTGCGGCGCGCCGATAATAATCGAGGCGATAATAGGACTCGTTACGGCGTTTGATATAAAAGCGGACGTACTCGTTTCTATGGCAATAGTAGCGTCGCTTTTAATCGGCGAAGATTTTGCCGCGGGCGAAGTTGCTTTTATTATGCAACTCGGTGCGCTTTTGGAAGATTTAACCGTAGCCAAAGCGCGGGCGGGCATAGAAAAATTAGTGCGCTTAACGCCGCAAACGGCACGCGTCGTTTGCGGCGAAACCGAAAGAGTGATTGCCGCGGAAGAGGTGAAAACGGGCGATATTATACGCGTGTTATCGGGCGAAACCGTGCCCGTGGACGGGGTTATAATTTCGGGTCAAACCTCTATAAATCAAGCCGTAATGACGGGCGAATCTTTGCCCGTGGATAAGACCGTCGGCGACGAAGTTTCTTCGGGTACGGTCAATCAATTCGGCGTGTTTGAAATGCGCGCGACCAAAGTCGGAGCGGACAGTTCTATTCAACGAATGATAAGCCTCGTTCGTTCCGCCGACGCGAACAAGGCGAAAATAGTCGGTCTTGCCGATAAGTGGGCGACTTGGATAGTGATAATCGCTCTATCGGCTGCCGGACTTACTTGGGCTATATCGGGCGAGATAATCCGCGCGGTAACTATTCTCGTCGTATTTTGCCCGTGCGCGCTCGTGCTTGCAACGCCCACGGCTATTATGGCGGCGATAGGCAACGCCACCAAACACGGCTTTCTCGTCCGCGAGGGCGACGCGCTCGAACGGCTCGCGAAAATTTCCAAAATAACTTTCGATAAAACGGGAACACTCACCTACGGCAACCCCGAAGTAATAAAAGTTAAAAGCGTTGCCGAAGGATTAAGCGACGACGACCTTTATCGGCTCGTCGCTACTGCGGAAAGACTTTCCGAACATCCTCTCGGCAAAGCCGTAGTCGCTTGCGCGCGCAAAACGAATATAAATTTAGGCGAAACTAAAGATTTTAAAACGTTTCTCGGCGAAGGCGTAACCGCCGTAGTGGACGGCGTCGAGGTGGCTGCGGGCAACGCTAAACTGCTTAAAAAAATCGGAGTCGGCGTGGATGAAAGCGTGGGCGAACAAACCGAAAAATATTTGTCGGACGGTTGCACGATAATTTACGCGGTCGTAAACGGAAAACTCGCGGGGTTCGTAGTCCTTTCCGACACTATAAGAAAAGAAAGCGCGTCTATGCTCGTCAGACTTAAAAATTTGGGGGTTACGCCCGTGCTTTTAACGGGCGACAACGCCAACGCGGCGAAAAGTATCGGCGGCAAGTTGGGTATAACCGAGATTTTACCCGATTGTTTGCCCGAGGATAAACTCGAATACGTATCGGATTGCCAAAAAAACGGCGAAAAGGTGTGTATGATAGGCGACGGAATAAACGACGCGCCGGCGCTCAAAAAAGCGGACGTCGGCATTGCGATGTGCGGCGTGGGCAGCGACATTGCCGTCGATGCCGCAGATATCGCGCTCGTGGACGACGAAGTTAAGGAGTTGCCTCACCTGCTTGCGCTATCTAAAAGAATGATGAAAACTATAAAACTGAATATGACTTTTTCTATGGGGCTTAACTTTCTTGCAATCGCGTTGGCGATAAGCGGAATACTCAACCCCGTAGTAGGCGCGCTCGTACATAACGCGGGGTCGGTTTTGGTTATAATAAATTCTTCTCTGCTACTTTCTTGGAAAAGTTCAAAAGCGTAAAGTATACGCCCGCCCGCTTTTTCGGTGGTTTTTCGTTATATCGAGCGCAAACGAACTATTCATCACTCCTTTTCTTCCGTCATATTGAGCGTCAGCGAAATATTCCACCGAACTATCGTCTCGCCTATCGTACTGTCTTTGCGTCAATACCGAGTGAGCAAACTTGCTTGCAAGGGTTTGCGAACGACGGTATTCATAAGGCACTTGCATTTTTGATAAAAAATGCGGAAAACGAAAGTTTTAACGCGCGAGCGTTAAGTGCCGAATAGCAGTAGCGAAGCAATCTCCCGGGAGGGTGGTTTTCCGCAAGTCATATATTTCTCACTTTGGTCGTAGGATATTTCGCTGACGCTCAATATGACGTACTTTTTTCGCTTCCTCCTTCGGGGTAAACTTTCCCGATGAAACGGGAAAGGTGGCAGGCGTAGCCTGACGAAAAGGGGGCGTCCCCGCCGAGGGGAAGTGGCACGAAGTGCCGATAGGGGATAAAAATTCCCGTGGGCGTTGAATTGAGCAAAATAAAAACTGTGGGGCAAGCCTTTTCGGCTAAACGCAACCGTCGGTTGACAAATTGAATGGCGCAGGTTGGTTGCTTGCAACTCAAAAAAATGATAAAATATAGGGGTAAAAATCAAACCGACGGGAGAATAAATATGTCGTTTGCCGATAAACTTATAATGCTTAGGAAAAAAGAGGGTTGGTCGCAGGAGGAGTTGGCTTTCCGAATGGGCGTAACGCGGCAGTCCGTTTCCAAATGGGAAGGAGAGCAAGCCCTTCCCGACCTCGATAAAATGATACGTCTTTCCGAACTGTTTGGCGTAAGTTTAGATTATTTGGTTAAAGACGAAACCGAAAAAGTCGAATTGCCCGCCGCGACCGACGATACGCCGCCGTTAAAGCGGGTGTCTATGGATGAGGCGAACGCTTTTCTTTCCGTAAAGACGAAAACGGCTAAAACGATAGCGTTCGCCGTTTTTTCGTGCATATTATCGCCGATTGCTCTTATAATTTTGAGCGCGATAAGCGAAGTTTCGGCAGGTGTTTTGAGCGACTCCGTCGCCGTCGGGGTGGGAATGATCGTGCTCGTCGTTTTCGTGGCGGTAGCCGTCGCGGCGTTTATATCGAGCGGCTGTAAGACTGCCCCGTTCGCCTACTTGGAAAAAGAAAACTTTGAAACCGATTGCGGCGTGAGCGAAACGATTAAGGCTCGCAAAGAAAAATACGAAAATTCGCATAAAAAGAGTAATATTGCGGGTGCTTGTCTGTGTATAGCGGCTTTAATTCCTATTTTCGTAGGGGTAACGGTTGACGCAGGCAACGACTTGTTATTGATTATTATGGTGTCGATTTCGTTGGTGATTGCAGGCGTGGGAGTTATTTGCTTTATAAAAACGGGCGTTATATGGGCGAGTTACGAAAAACTCTTGCAAGAAGGCGATTATTCCAAGGAAAACAAACGGAAAAAGTCCTTTTCGTCGGCAATTTATACCGCGTATTGGGCAGTTACGACGGCGGCATATTTGGGGTATAGTTTTATCACGAACAAATGGTCGCATAGTTGGGTGATTTGGGTGGTTGCGTCGGTGATATTTTCCGCAATCGTCGCAATTACAAACGCCATCGAGAAACGACCGAAGTGAAAAGCATATACATTGTGGAAAATCACCCTCCCGGGAGATTGCCGCGGCACTTCGTGCCTCGCAATGACAATTAAAAAAGTACGTCATATTGAGCGTAAGCGAAATATCCCACGACCGAAGTGAAATGTATATGGACTTTCAGTTCTTCGGTGGGATTCTTCACTTCTATTATAAGGCGCATAATGCTGACGCATTTTAAAACTATCGTTTTGCATTTTTTCAAAATGCCTGCGCCTTATGAATATCGTCGTTCGCAAACCCTTACAAGCAAGTTTGCGCACTCGGCATTGACGCAATGACACTGAAAAATTACGTACAATAAAAAACTGCGGGGGCAAGCCGAACAGGCTTGCCCCCGCATAGTCTTATAATAGTCTTATATTTAATTTCAGAACATTTCAACGTACTCTTCGCGTTCCGCGCCGACCGATACGTACTTTATCTTGCAGCCGACTGCGTTTTCGAGATACTTGATATATTTAAGCGCGTTTTCGGGTAAATCGCTTACCTTTCTGCACTTGGAAATATCGCATTTGAAACCGTCTAAATACTCGTAAACGGGTTTTGCGTTTTCGAGATCCTCGCCGAACGGGAATTTGTCCACTCTCTTGCCGTTTACCTCGTAAGCCACGCATACGGGGATCTTGTCCATATAGGAAAGAACGTCCAACTTGGTAAGGGCGATACAGGTTGCTCCCTGCATTTTAACGCCGTAGCGCGACGCAACGACGTCAAAGCCGCCGACTCTGCGGGGTCTGCCCGTAGCCGCGCCGTATTCGCCGCCCGCTTTACGCAGTTTTTCCGCCTCTTCGCCGAATTGTTCGCAGGTGAAAGGACCTTCGCCCACGCAGGTGGAATAAGCCTTCATTATGCCAACTACTTCGTCGAGGTTGTGTTGCGGAATACCCGCGCCGATGGGAGCGTAAGCCGCTATCGTCGAGGACGACGAGGTGTAGGGGAATATAC
>CAVLAV010000119.1:0-6015 GCA_963660735.1 bacterium | reverse complement strand
AACGCTAAAAACCGTCAGGTTTTTGTAAGGCGTTAGCCTTTATCGTTGAATAGGCAACGAAGTGCCGCGGCAATCCCTTGGAATAAAGGGCGGACTATATGTCGCGTACTTTTTCAGGGGGATCGCCACGCTTGCGCTCGCGATGACACGGTAATTCAATCGCGCTACGCTTTTTTAAGGCGTTGAATAACTTAAATGACGAGCAAAAAAGCGGCAGGGCGGGGAAACCCGCCTTGCCGCGTAAAATCATATAGATAATAAAATAAATAATTATTAAAGTATTTCGAGATTTTTTCTGAAAATCCTTCTGAAATCGTTGGACGCGTTGAGTGCGTCTTTAATTTCGAGCGACGCGTCGCCGTCCACCTCGGTTTTCATAATTACCGAGTCGCCCAAAACGTCGCAGTTGAGCGTAAGTACGCAACCCGACATACTCCTGTCCAAACTCTCGGCAATGCGGAGCATTATTCCGAGTTTGCGAATAGCGTCAACGTCCTCTTCGGAAACGTAAGCCTTAAAGCGGACTATATCGCTCATTTGGAATTCGTCGTTCTTATGAACCGCCGCCACGAGCGACGCCATTACCATTTCGCGGTTGGTAAGTCCGTAAATGCTCGCGTTTTGTATAATGTACGCGGTGTGCTTTTCGTAATCGTAATATTTGATAGCCGAACCCGCGTCGTGCAACATAGCCACGACTTTAAGTATTTTGAGGTACTGACGGGGAAATTTATGCAAAACTCTCAACTGTTTAAAGAGTTGTACCGACAAATTCACTACGTGTTCCACGTGTTTTATATTGCAGTTGTAAAACCTTACGAGGGTTTGCAGACTGTAAGTAAGTACGTCGCTTATGGGTTTTTCTATGGTGGTGGGAACGGCGTAGTTAAACATAATGCCTTCTCTTAAACCGCAACCCGAAATAGCGATTTTTTCAAAACCCACGTATTTTATAAAACTGTTCATTGCGGCGAGCGCGCTCGGCAAAATGTCGGCTCTCTCGCTCGAAATGCCCTTAATGCGCTTCTTTTTGTCGAGGTCGAGGACTTTTATCATATCGTAAACGTTCTCGAATTCGTCCAAAGTAATGCGGCAGTTATGCACGGTGTTAAGCGGACTTCTCTTTGTCATTTTAACGAGTTTGCAAAGACTTCTGAACGAACCGCCCACGCCGATAAGTTGAGTTTCGGGGTCGAGTTCTTTAAGCCACTCTATGCGCTTTAACTGTTCGGTGAAAAATTCTTCCACCTTTGCCGCCTGTTCTTCGGGTTTAAGCCCGTCTTGCGCGAAGAGTTCGGTTAAAGTAACCGCGCCGAAGGGCAGAGTTTCGTAGTTTAACAAATTCTTTCTTACGTAGCGCACGATTTTGGTGCTGCCGCCGCCTATTTCCAAAATTACGCCCTTGGGGATATCCATAGTGTTGATAACTCCCTTATAAACGTAAACTGCCTCTTCTTCGGCGGTTAAAACTCTGAATTTAATGCCGCAGGTGGTTGCTACCTCGTCGAGGAAACTGCGCTGATTTTTAGCGCGGCGCACGGCTGCGGTTGCCACCGCGATAATCTTTTCTATGCCGTAGGCGTCGCAAAGTTTGCGGAACATTTTAAGCGTTCTCATAGTTTCGGCAATGCGTTGAGGTTTTAAAAAGCCGTCGCGCTCCATATCCTTGCCGAGTCTTACGCTCTCTTTGATTTGGTCTATAACGATAAAATGTCCGTCGCCGAGCATTTCCACGACTACGAGTCTTGCGTTGTTCGACCCGAGGTCGATAATTCCTATTTTTTCCACTGTTACACGTCCTTGTTGAAATATGCGGCGAACGATTTTCGCCGCTACACGATACATAAAATATTACACGGTTATTTTAACATACTTTGTGAAATTTGGCAATACCCTTTTTTTACCTTTGTGCAAAATATGCGGTTTTTCGTGCAATTTGTCAGCGGAATTAGTTTTTATCGTTGCGTTTTTCGAGTTTTTCGGTAATTTCTTTCGAGAAAAACTGTACGACGGACAGCGCGAGCAAAAATCCGCCGAAACAACGCTTTAATATATCGCCGTCTATGAGCGAGGCGAGGTAACTTCCGAGCGCGGATATGACGGCGGCGGGGACGATTATCCACAAAATTCCCCGTTTTTCGACGAGTCCGTTTTTAACGTGCAATATAAGCGAAACTATCGCCATAGGAATAAACGCCACGAGGTTTATCGCCTGCGCGGTCTTTTGTTCCGCTCCGAAAAATATGGTAAGCAAGGGTATGAGTATAGTTCCGCCGCCCATACCCATTCCGCCGAGCACTCCCGCGGCTACGCCCGACGCGGCGAGTAAAATTATTTTCCACATAGGCTACCTTAAAAAAATAACAGTTTTACGCCCGCGGCGAACATTACGATTGCGAAAATGCGCGTTACCCATTTCGCGCTTAACTTGCCTAAAAGCCACGCGCCCGCCGCGCCGCCCGCGACTACGCCTATGCCCGAGGGCAGACCTATACCGAAATCGAAATATCCTTTCGCACAGTAAATAATCGCGCTGACCACGGTTACGGGCAGTATGACCGCTATCGCCGTGGCGTGGGCGACCTTGGTTTTGAGTTTGAGCAAAAAAGTCATAAGCGGCACTACCACCATACCTCCTCCGCCGCCGAAAAACCCGTTTGCAACGCCCGTTAAAACGCCCGTTAATACGAGATAAAGTTTCTCTTTGATTTTTTCTTCCATAACGCTATGATTATTCCCCGCGCGCGGCAAAATTATTCCCTTCGGGCTTTTTCGCCCCTGATAAACTACGCAAAAATACCAAAAAATTTGCGTTTTCATTTATTTTTTGTTGAATTACCCTTAAAAAAATTGCAATCAACGAAAAAATATTGTATAATAGGGAGGAAAACTATTATATTAGTCAGGTGTAATATGACGAAACTTTCAAAAAAGTTCAACTTCAAAGCGTTTCTCACGCTCTTGACGGTATTTACTTTGTCGTTCGTACTCGCGCTGTCTACGGCGTGCTCTTCGGGTAACGACAGTTCTTCGAGTTCGAGTTCCTCGAGTTCGACGGACGATACTCCCACGGACGAACAAACGATTAAAAACGGCGACTTTGAGTTTAATACTACCGAAGATACCAAATTCCCGTATTCTTCCTCGATCAAATGGTCGAGGTCTTACGACGGTTCTTCCACGGGTTCTTACGGCGGAATTATAGACGTAGAGTCTACCGCTTACGAAAAACTTGCCGAGGCGAACATTCCCAAGGACGGCGATACTTCGTTTAATCCCGGCACTCCTCTGACCGAGGACGACGCCGATACCGAGGCGAACGAGGCGGGTACTAAAATTCTTATGCTCCGCAACGATTCCGCGGACAAGGGTGCGGCGCAGTATTATACTTCTTCCACAAGCGTTACTTTGAACAAAGAAGAATACGCGCGCATTTCCGTATGGGTAAATACCTACGGCGTAACCGTTCCTTTGGGTTACGAGGGTGGCGCGTATATCAAGGTTAAAACGGGCGTGGACGACGACGCTCCTCTTCTCATAAAGAACATAAACACGGGCAGTACCGTAGGCGAAAACGGCAGCAAGTGGGTCAAATATACTATTTACGTCGCTCCGTCGGTTACCGCGACGACAAAACTTACGGTGGTTCTCGGCTTCGGCTCCGGTTCGGTCACAAACGAAAACCGCGTAAACGGCTTTGCTTACTTCGATAACGTAGAGTATAAAGTCGTCGACGAAGAGGACTATAAGGCGGCGGTTAATTCTGCGGACGAAAAGGTAAGTTATTACGCCGCGGACAACACCATTCAAAAAGATACGCTCACTTTAAACGCCGCTAACGACGGCGCGAATAAAACGATAAGTTTAAGCCTTGCAAAGAATTTGACTCCCGCCGACGTAAACGCGGACGGTTATACCGCATATAACAAGGTTAACTTTGCAACGGGCGCTGCCAGCAAAGATAACGGCACGGCGGGTTATACGTTAGAAGAGAAAACTATCGGCGAAGAGAGTTTTACGGACGCCGTATATATGGACTTTACGAGTATCAAAAACTCGGCGTCTTACACCACCGGCGAATTTACCGTAAAGGCGGCGGGCTATACCGACGGCAAAAAGAACGACGACAACGACAACTATATGGCGTTCTCGTTCCTTGCCAAGGTAAAGACCAAATCTTCGGCTACCACCAACGCAAGCGTACAAATTATAGAAAATACGAGTTACGGCGAAAACGTAACGGGTTCGTTCGCAAGTTTCACTACCGAGGGCGAATACAAGAGATATACTTTCTATCTCACCACCAACTACGAAGAAAACCTTACTTTCAAAGTAAGATTTAACTTCGGACCTACCAACGAAAAGGGCGCGCTTCCCGAAGTAAGCGCGTTGCCCCAAGGTTACGCGATATTCACGGACTTCTCGTTTACGAGCGTTACGAAAGACGAGTACACCGACGCCGATTCGACTAATTCCACCAAAGTGGCTCTTCTCGGCGATCACGCTGCCGACCACGTTGACGACGAGGATGACGAAACTACCGACAGTTATTCGTTCAGACTTTCCAAAGCGGACGAATTCGACCTTGCTACCGCTCCCGTAGACCTCAGGCAAACCATAGACAAAACTCTTTCGGTTTTGAAATCGGGCGAGGGCGCGACCGTAGGCGTAGTAAACAGTAAATATTTCGGTTCTTACGCGGGTTATCCCGAGTTGAGCGATTACCTTAGGGACGAGATTTTTGAAAAGTACCTTCAGACGAAGGACGGCAATAAGCACGTTCAACCGTTGTTCGTAAAGAACACGATCGAAAGCGAAGAGTTGTTGCTCGGTGGCAACACCGTTACGGTTACTGCCAACACCGTTTATAAATTTTCGGTAAAAGTCCGCGTTATCAGCGGTAAAGCGTTCGTAAGGCTTTTCGAGGTCGCGGGCGTTGACGGAACGGACCAAGTCGTTACGCTTAAAAATTACGCCGCCGACACCGAAGTCGATACCGAAACCTTTAAATTTAAGGACGGTTACGCCTATATTCAATATATAATAAAGGCGGGCGACGAGGATAAGAATATCCGTATAGAGATGGGCGTGAACGGCGTAGGTTCGGCATTGTTCGATACCGTAGACGCAGGTTCGTCCGCAAGTTATTCGGACGCGGACTCTTTCCAAAGCGCAGACGATTACAGAGATTATAATTTCGGCGCGGCGATCGAAGAGAAAATCGGCGACGACGAAAATAAAGTTTATTACTATGCAAGCAAGTCCGATTTCGGCGACTTGTCCAAGCGTATAAAAGACGACGACGGCAACTATAAGTTCGTCGTAAAAGACCCCGTAAAGGTAATTGCTTTCGGTACGCCTGGCAACGACGCGACTTACGAAAAGTCCACCGTTAAGTATTTCAGGTTCGATACCGAGAGTATGAAGTACGAGATAGATACTTCGTCTTCGGACAGCGATTCTTCTTCGGACAGCAGTTCTTCCTCGGATAGTTCTTCTACGAGCGAAACCGTAGGCAACTACGTATGGTTGCAGATAGTTTCCATTATAATAGCGGTAGTTATTATAATTGCGCTCGTTGCGGTCATCGTAAGAAAGGCTTTGGAAGGCAGAAAGAGCAAGAAGGCTAAAACGAAGGCTTACTACGGCGGTTATAACCAAAAAACGGCAAAGACCGACGGTCATAGGTATTCGGTAAAGAACGCTAAAAACGCGGCGGCTAAAGCGGAGAGCAAAGCCGACAAGAAGTCGGAAGTAAAAGTAGTCGATCTTGATGAAAGCGACAAGGAAGAGGCTTACGATTACGGCGACGGCGAGGACGAAACCGAAACTCCCGACGGAGGCAAAGACGAATAATAATTCGTAAAACAAAACAATTCGGGCGGAAACGAAATCGTTTCCGCCCTTTTTCGTGCCGATAAGACGTAATTTTTTATTTGTCATTGCGAGGAAGCGTAGCGACCGCGGCAATCCCCTTGAAAAAGTGTAGAGCATATACTCCGTAGACCTCCACCC
>CAVLAV010000118.1:0-6045 GCA_963660735.1 bacterium | reverse complement strand
GAACTGATAGCGTAATATCTCACGCTTTCGTCCTTTACCGTAAGCCCGACAACTTTGTATTTGTAAAACACGTCGCTACTGTTTAACAGTTCGAGTTTGTAATTCAGATACGAAATGTTGTCGTTTATCGTAGTCGAAATGTTGATAGACGACGCTTTGAAATCTTTGACTTTTCCGCTCGGCTGGTAGACGTAAACAAAAAGTTCTTTATCTGTGCTTTCGGCAAGTTGAATTATCTGTAAAGAATAATCGTCGGCTTTGGTCGGATAGTTTTCCGTCTTAAACGAAGTATCCTTTTTCAAATCGTCCAACACATTTGAGTATGTAATACTTTCCGCTTTGGCAAAGACGGGCGTCTGCACCGCAGTAAATACAGTGCAGAACACCGCAATGAAAGCGAGCAGCATACACGCAATTCTCGTTTTCATCGTCCTTGTCAAAACAAAATCACCTCCTTGTCGAACGTGATACCCGTAACCCTGCGTTCAAGCGCAAAATTGAGTTTTACGCTCGATTCGCCGTTATACGAAGTAATAATGAGAGTAAACATATCGTTGTAACCCTTGCTTTCGCAAGAAACTTCGCTTTCGGGATAGACGGCTTGCAGTATTTCCAAAGGCGTGCTGCCTTTCGGCGTAACGATAAAGGATTTTTCCTGTTTGTCGATGATAAAACCGTTTGAAAGGTCTTTTTCGTCGCCAAAGTAATGCGTTTCGCCGTCAACGGTGAAGTCGAAATCTTCGTCCGTCTTGTTCGGAACGATTTTTACGGAATATCCCTTCGTTTCCGTCTGATTGAACGCAAAAGTATATTTCACGTCCACCGACAACGGTTCTTGCGGCGTAATGACGTAACCGCTACCCGAAGTCATAACGTCTTTACCGTTTACCGAAACGTAGAAAGTCTTGAAGTCGCTCGTAAACCCGTTTGTGAAGTAGGCGAAAACGCCGATGACGGCTACGATAACAAGCAATATGACTATGTAAGAAACAACTTGTCCTATTTTAGTTTTTGTCATTGATAGCCTCCTTGTTTGTTATTTTCGGGTTAAAACGAATATACGGTGTCAGACAGCGAAATGCCCGTAACGGTAGAGAGAATGTCGATATGAAGAAGGGACTCCTCGCCGCTTACTTTATCCCTTACGACAACATACCAGATACAGTTATCGGGTACGCCGCCGGAACGCGGATCGGTGTACGTTCCCTTATAAGTGAAACGATAACCGGTACGCGGATAGCCGTTGCTGTAAGACGATTCCGACCTGATTGCTTTTATCGTAAGTTTGTTACCGCTGATAGACGCCGTGAAGAAATCTTCGGGCTTGATAGTAAGAGTTAAATCGTTACCGAGAACTTCGTCTTTATACTTGTAAGTTCCTTCTTCAAGATTGAACACGACTTCCGACGTCGAACTTACGCTGCCGTTTACGATATACTGCTTTGTCAACGTAAATCTGCCTTGCCCCTGAACCTTTACGATTTCAAAGTCGCCGTATTTAGAGCCGACCGCTCCGAGAGTGTTTTTAAGGTTAAGGGTGATTTCGTTCATCGTTCCCGCCGTCAGATTAACCGTGCCGGTGTTGGTAATCTCTTTGCCGTTATAGGTAAAAGATAGCGATTCGGGCGCGCCGTCATACATAATAAGGCAGGTCGCGGTGAAACCGCCGACGCGAGTTTTTGCCGTAACGTATGCGCTGCCGCCTTCAAAACCTTTATGCGCGGTTATTGTTGCGGTAAGCGCGCCGTCGCTTTCGGGCGTAAGCGTAAGATATTCGCTTATATCCTTGCCTTCGATAGGCGTACACCATTCGATAGACCAATCGACAGATTTGTCGGGCGCGTCTACAGGCATAACCGTTGCCGTAATCGTTTTGGAAATGGACTGCTGTCCGTTTTCCGCCGTATGCACGGTAAACTCTTTGCTTATTTTAAGGGCCACGGGTGCAAAATCCGCGTTATCGAAATCGGGTGTTTCGATGTCTATGTTTCCCGAAATATCCGCCTTTTTGATTTCGTCGACGGGTTTGTTTCCGATTGCTATCACGAGCGAAGAAATAACGCCCGCGAAGAGAAGAACGATTGCCGTAAATACGGCTATCCATCTGAATTTATTGTTGTTAATCATTGATTTTTACCTCCGAAATTTAGATTTTTGGGTGTAAAAAACTACGGCTTACCTAAGCAAACCGTAGCCTTTTACAATGGTTATGCTTATCTCAAAAGCATATTCATGAAACTCTTATCCGACGTTCTTGCGGGCTTGATCGGGCATTCGTAAACGGTGCCGTCTTCGTCGTAAGAACGCACGGCGTAAGTATTGCCTTTGACAACTTTACCGTGGTCGTCTTTCATCTCATAGGGGACTACGACAAGTTCAGCTTCCATTGCGTCACCAAAAACAACGTCAAGAACGTTGTAGCCGTTTTTGTCGGTATCCTTGTTAGGCGGTGCGACCTGAATTTTAATTTCCTTGCCGCGAACTACGCCTTTGATAAAATAGGAATAGTATTCCTTACCGTGACTTTCAAAAGTTTCTCTTTCGACCATAATCGTATTAGCCATTTTCTTTTACCTCCTTAATTTTTCTTCCCGATAGTACGGGAGATTTTCTTTGCTTCGGCTTTGGATTTACCTTCGCCAAGTGCCTTCTTGTACTTGAACAATCCGGCGTGGTCGGACTGAGCCTGAAGATAGCCGGAACGGAGTCCCGCTTCGTAATCGGTCAGTTCTTTACCTACTTTCGGTCCGTGTTCGTGGACCTTGTTTTTGCGTTCGGATGCGTAGCCCTTCGCTCTTTTGGAAGGAACGCTCCATCTGCGTTCGTTGTTGTTTTTATTTGCCATAATGTGTTTTACTCCTTTACCCATGTAGCCGTTAGTGCAGCATTGAATTTTGATTGTTTTTGTTGCCCGTGTTGCCGTTAGCTAAGCGAAAAATTTTGATATTAAGTTGTAAGTTTGCAAGCCATTTTCTTTTACTTGAAACACTCCGTTTCGTGCGACTTTTACTATGGAAGGTGGCCACCTTTATCTCTCGAAAGTCCGCATAAAACAGTCGACTATTTCTATTTGAAAAAGGCTTGCTTTTTATATTTCCATAGGGAGAATAAACTCCCTTAATGGACAAATGAATGTGACCGAAACGACAGTTAAAGTGCCGTTATAGGTTGATTAAACGCACATTATTGTGATTTTCTTAATCTACGTAAGTTCTCAAGTATGTGCGAGTTTTTATGCGTTTACCGTCAATATTATTTCTCGAATGAAACACGAATTCATAATCGATGTCGCGCTCCGAAGTCCTGAAATAATAGGTATCGTCGCTTACCGAATGCACATCCCCGTGATTGTTTGCGCAAAGAGAAATTTTTTGCTTTACGATATATTCCGGAGTGCGATAAACGTTGTCCGCATTTTTGAGGAAATCGATATCACAAACGGATTTATTTGTATTTTGTTTAGTCATTTTTTACTCCTTTGCCCGTAACCCGATAGCACAGTGATTTTTTTATTTCAACGCCGATTGCAAATACATAATCAGACTTTTATTTAAGTCGCGCATATAGTCCTTTGTGTATTGCCACTCTTCGCCAAGGGATGCCTGTGTGTTGTTTTCAACATACAAAGACACATAAAGAACGAACAGTCTCGCCGGGGCGTTTTGCATTGCCGCATTATATCTTTCAACTTTCTGACCAATAGCCAGCGGCTTTACGGTTTTGGAACTTCTGTCGAACAGTTCTTTCATTGAATAGTAATAGCGAATTTCTCTTAAATCGCTCCGGATTTGATTTGTGGTAAGCATTTTTTAGCACCTCCTATTTCTTGCTTTTTCTGCCGAACTTTTTAATGATTGCGAGCATTGTTTTCTTTTGATTTGCATCGCATTTTCCGAGCATCGCTTCTAACAACTCTTGCTGTTCGGTTGACAGATATTGCTTTCCAAGATAGTAATCATCATCGACAAAGACACCGCCATTGTGACTGCCGGCAACGGTGTAAATGGGGTAAGAAAGCGAGAGTTCTATTACGTCGCGATAAATTGTTGTTTTGCTTACATTCAACTCAAATGCAAGGTTGTCGATTTTTTCTTGACGACGTTCGCATATAAGTTCCAATAACGCCTGACGACGTTCTGTTGCTCTCACGTTTCCCACCTCCTTTGTCTTTGATGACTCTATTTTCGCTCCCTCACATTGCAGGTTTTGAAATGTGAGAAAAATTTTTTCGACTTTTTTAATTTTTTTTCGAGAATAAAAAAAGTGCCTTGACAAACACGAACCTCTATAAAAAGAGATTCGCTGTTCGCCAAGACACTTTTAAGCCTTGTGTTTTATCTATAAAGATAAGTTACGGACACTCACGCATAAAGTATTTAAGTCGGATTTACCTACTTTCGCTGTTTCAGAACGACCGAGGTTTGCTTTACACGCGCATATTATTTAATTGTTGACTTTTATTTTGATCAGGATTTCATTTTCGTGTTGTTTACTGAAAATCTTTGCTTTACAGCGATGGCAGACAACAAGAATTGCTCCGTCTTTTCGTTGATAGCCCGTTGTTTTATGATGGCAATACGGACATACGAAAGAAATCTGGTTGGAACTCGTCTCCAAAATTCAACCTCCTTTCCCATAGACATACAAACGATTGTATTTAACTCACTGCATTGACAGGGGTGGGAAATCCCGTATCGCAGCAAAGTTATCTTTTATGTCTGAAACGAATAGTAATCGATAAGGCAGGGCTTTCTTATCTCGTTACTATACGAAACTAATAAATTTAATGAATGTCTTTCAGTATTTTTACAGCCACGCCTTGAATTGAAACTTCATCGAAATACATATCTTTCATTTCGTCGTTTTCGGGGTGCAAACGGACTTTATGACGTCTTTTATCTATATAATATCGTTTCAATGTCGCTTCGTTTTCAATAAGCGCGACCACAATTTGCCCTTCTTCGGCAGTATCTTGTTGACGGACTATAACCAAATCGCCGTTTTCGATGCCTGCATTTATCATACTTTCACCTTTGGTTCGAAGAATAAAGAATTTTCCGTTACCCAAGAGTTCACGAGAAAACGTAACGAAACATTCAATGTTTTCTTCCGCAAGAATAGGAGTTCCACAAGCGACTTCGCCTACGATAGGCAAACGCTCCGCCCTTTGAATCGATTTTGAAATCTCTTTCGTTTGCAGGTTGCCGTAACGATTATTTTTAGAAATCTCGCCGCGATTTATAAGTTCTGCAACATATCGGTGAGCGGTTGTCGTTCCTATATTGAGATTATCGGCAATTTGCATAAGCGTGGGATAATCGTTATTTTGAAAATACCAATCGTTTATAAAGTTCAATATCTCCTTTAACGTATCTTCGTTTTTACTTCGCATAATCGCCTCCGAAATCTCTATATGGAAATCCTTTTCCGTTTAGGTGACTATATTATACTCAAATTGAAATCGAAAGTCAAGAGTAACAATGGGGTTGCCTGAAAATATTTTTCAACTGAAAAAAATTTTTTATTTTGTAGTAATTACGCCTGTATTTTCACTTTCCTTTTGTCTTTCGGGGTTGTAGCCTAATCGCCTGTATCGCCTTGTCAATGCTCATAAAAAATAATCTGATTTTAAAGGTAAGAATATCTTAGCATACAAATTACGACATATATATGACATATTTGGAAAGAAAAATATGAATTTTTACTATGCTATTTTTTGTTCGTCGCTTCGCTTTTTCCTTGACAATTCGCTACAGTCGATTATTCTCGTTCCCCGTCGAAAGACAAAATGAAAAAAATGCAAGGTGGTGATAGTTTGCTTGTTCGATTCAGCCCATGTTTTAACGCTACACGGCAACTACGGGAACACGAAAACATCGCGAAAAAACGTAATCGATACACGAAAAAACGCTTTTGAGCCTACTCACGCTTTTTACTGAAAGTGTGTTATTGTTGATTCAGAAGTTAGCGAGCGATATAAAAATTATCGTCCGATTGACTTCAATTCAACATAAGGAGGTTCAAGGCAAATGTTAAGGAGCATCA